>JAGDMJ010000001.1 GCA_017860555.1 Bacteroidota bacterium | reverse complement strand
GCAGGTTGGCCATGGAATTCTTCTTCGCCGCGCCGGTCAGCTGGAGCGCCATCAGGAAATCGCTCGCCTTTCTCACCCCCCGGATAAGGTTGTTCTTCATCGAAACGAAGGTCGGTTTCCCCGCACCGGCCGCAAGGCAGACATGATGGAAGCCGTATGACCACGCATCGTCCAGGGTGATCGTCCCGCCGAAACGGATCCCGTCATAGACCCGGAAATGCCGGCGCCGGATCAGGTTCAAATAGATCACCGTAAGGAAATTCTTGTCCCACCGAACCGTGATGCCGTACTCTGACACTCCTCCGAATCCGGCGAGCACTCGTTCGCTCAGCTTCGTCCTGATAGAAGCGAAATCCCTGACTGGCGCGAAGGCTGTCTTCCGCTCACCGGAAAGTTCCGGCGGGAGCGGCTCGATCTTGAGTCCATCGATTCCCACCACGCCAAATCCTTCATTGAGAAAAAAGTGAGCAAGGGTATACCCCGCGGGGCCGAGTCCCACCACCAGGATGTTCATGCCATTGTATGGAAGCGCATGGGGCTGCCGGATGTTGAGGGGATTCCAGCGGGTGAGCAGCGAATAGATCTCAAAGCCCCAGGGAAGATCCAGGACATCGGTGAGAATCCCTGTCTCGGCCTGGGGGATGTTGACCGGGTCCTGTTTCTGGAAGATGCACGACTTCATGCAGTCGTTGCAGATCCTGTGCCCGGTTCCCGGCACCATCGGGTTGTCAATGATGATGAGCGCAAGAGCGCCCAGGGAGTCGCCCCGTGCCTTGAGCACATGTGATTCGGAGATCTTCTGGTTGAGCGGGCACCCCTTCAGGTTGTATCCAAGAGGATTTGTTTTGAACGCGTCACCCTCTTTCATCCCTTTCGAGCAGGAGTCTTTGCTTCGCTCGTGACAGAAGATGCAATAGTCGATCTCACTCATGACCTCGCGGGCCCCGAACCTCAAGTCAGTGAGGTCGAAACCATCCCGCCTGCGATAGTGCTCGGGTGGGCCGATGTTGGCGTCGGGCACCAGGCCATCGAGTGGGAGGGTGCAGACGAGGTGATCATAGTCGAGCTTGTGAGGAAGCCTGAAGGAAACCCATTCACGGGTAGCAGCAGAGGGCCGGTAATAGCGAAGAGCGACCCATTGTTCGATGATGCCCATGAGGTCCGCAAGCATCCGCTTGATTGCCGGTTCAGATGTGTCGGCAGGAACAAAATCCGCAAGGGGCTCCCGGCCGGCGAGGCGGCGGGCAAGCGCGGTCAGGTACTCCAGTGAGGCAGGAGGAAGAGGGCCCTTCAGAAACCGCTCATGCTCGAGGAGTTCCGTCACGATGGCGGAGACCCGGAGCTCCGGATCATCCTGCGGCACTCCTGGGAAGCTTTCAAGGAGGGCGTTCATCTCTTCATCGAGCCGCGGCTCGTTCAGGGCGGAAACAGTCTCTGCTGGGAATTTCCTGACGATCCTTCGAACGACGAATTCCTTCTTGAACACGAAGATGATCCGTTCCCTCGCTGCCCTCAGCATCAATTCCTTGCATTCGGCCTCCACACCGAAAAGGCTGGCTACAAACCGGCTAAGATATGGGGCCATATCCACGAGGAGAGCCGAGATAGCCACGTCAAGCATTCCCACTCCCTTCGTCTCGCGGTAGCCATCGAATCTCTCCATGAGTGCCGGATCAGCCGAGCGAACCGTGTCATAGAAAAGCCGGGTCAGGGCGGCAAGCCGTTCAGGTTTGTGGAGATCTTCATATGAGAACCCAGGGATGGAAAGAGTGAGAGTCTGCATTGGCCTCCAGGACAAATCGATGCATTAGTCAACACTTTTTGCCCTGTCTATCGTTCAGTACTCATTTCATTTTTGTCAAATTCGAGAATTCTCAGTTGAGGAACGGCCCGAAAGTGCCAAAAACGCCAAAAAAATGATGGCACGCAAAATGATATATAAAAAGCGAATAATGGAGGAATTTCCCGCTATGTCCCCGGCAGAACGTCCGAGAGTCTACAGTATCAGCGAAGCCGCGGACATCCTCTGTATTTCAGTTCCTACCCTGAGGATGTACGAGCGCGAAGGGCTGGTCATCCCCTCCCGGAGGGCCTCCGGGCATCGTGCTTACACCGAAAATGACCTCGAGCGGATCCGGTGCTATCGGCAGACCATGTCTCGCGACAAGGTCACCATTGCGCATCTCAAGCGTCTTCTCTCCCTGATCCCGTGCTGGACGATCAACGAGTGCCCCGAATCTTCCCGGGCTACCTGCAACGCGTACTCTTCCCGCGAGGCTCCTTGCTGGACGGTCACCGGAAAAACCTGGCAAACGATGTGTGGCATGTGCCACGACTGCGAGGTCTACAGGAGAAGCCAGAACGCCGGAGATCTGGTGCGCTTGATTGCGGAGCATACAGGTACCCAGGAGCAAGGCTGAGAGATAGTCGCAAGAGGCACACAATGCCGTGATGCAAGAAGAGAGGAAAGACGTACCTCTCCTTCTTTGTGGCTTCTGGGCATTTTGTGGCTACCTTCTTTCCGGAATGGTTCTCCTCTCCATTTGTCTTGCCCGTAGCATCATCCTCTCCCGGCATGATTCCACCGCTCTGAACGCTCTTTGTTATTACAACCACCACAAGCCTGCCGGTGCATGATCATGGACCCAGCCTTTCTTTTCGACCGGTTACAGTTCGCCTTCACAATTTCCTTTCATTACCTTTTCCCGCAGCTGACGATGGGCCTGGCGCTCCTGTTGGTCGTGCTCAAAGGCATCGCCATATGGAAAAAGAACGAGCAGTACAACAGGGCTGCCAAGTTCTGGGCGAAGATCTTTGCCATCAACTTTTTCATCGGCGTCGTCACCGGCATTCCCATGGAATTTCAGTTCGGGACCAACTGGGCGCGCTTCTCCACATTTGCCGGCGGCGTGATCGGGCAAACCCTGGCCATGGAGGGCGTCTTCGCCTTCTTCCTCGAGTCGAGCTTCCTGGGACTTTTCCTCTTCGGCGAAAAGAGGCTCGGACAAACGAAGCATTTCATCTCCGGACTCCTTGTCTTTCTGGGTGCATGGGTATCCGGCTACTTCATCGTGGCCACGAATGCCTGGATGCAGAGCCCCGTTGCCTATACGATGGCCGACGACGGCTCAGTGCATCTCTCCAGCTTCTGGGGACTCCTGCTGAACCCCTGGCTCGGATGGCAATACCTCCACACAATGACGGCGTCGGTTGTGACCGCTGCATTCGTCATGGCCGCAGTAGGGTCGTACTATCTGCTCGCCGGGCGAAGCATCGAATACGGAAAACTCTTCGTGCGCGTCGGGCTCATTGCAGGAGCTATTGCCATGATCGTCTTTGTGCTGCCCTCGGGAGACAAGCAGGGAAAGAACGTCGCGGAAAAACAACCGGTCACCCTCGCGGCAATGGAAGGGCTGTTCAAGACCAAACAGGGCGCGGAACTGGTGTTGATCGGACAGCCGGATATGGAGAAGCTGACGATCGACAATCCCATCCACATTCCCTACCTGCTCAGCTTCCTGACCTACTACCGGTGGGAGGCCGAGGTGAAAGGCCTCGACGCATTTCCCCGGGAGGACTGGCCGGACAATATCCCGTTGCTCTATTATAGTTATCACATCATGGTGGGACTCGGGACGATCTTTCTCGCCGTGCTCGTTGCGGGATTGCTCCTCCTCCGCAAGGGGCGGCTCTATGTCGTTCGCCCGTATCTCTGGGTCCTGATGCTGAGCTTCCCGTTCCCGTACATTGCCAACACTGCCGGCTGGATGACCGCCGAGCTTGGCAGGCAGCCATGGCTGGTTTACGGCCTGATGCGAACTGCGCACGGGACGTCCCCCATGGTCTCGGCCGGGAATTCCCTTTTCACGCTTCTGGGATTTCTTGGCATGTATTTCATCATCGGCGTGCTCTTCCTCTTACTTGTCATCCGGCGCATTAATCAAGGGCCGGAGGCCGAAGCGCATTAGCGCCGTTCCACATGAGATGGAGTGTATATGGAAACTCTCTGGTTCTGGGCAGTCGCGTATATGCTCGTCATGTACGTCGTGCTGGACGGCTATGACCTCGGCACCGGCATCATTCATCTTTATGCCGGCAGAACCGACATCGAACGGAGGACTATGCTCAAGACGATCGGACCGGTTTGGGACGGCAATGAGGTCTGGTTGATCGCCGCAGGAGGAACGCTGTTCTTCGCTTTTCCCACCCTCTACGCTTCAAGCTTCAGCGGTTTTTATCTCCCGCTGATCATTGTGCTCTGGCTCCTGATGCTTCGGGGCCTTGGCATTGAACTACGCCATCAGATCGACCATCCCATGTGGAAGACATTCTGGGACAGCTCGTTCACGCTGGGGAGCCTCCTGCTGGCCGTCTTCTTCGGTGCGGCTCTGGGCAATGTCGTGCGCGGCGTGCCGCTGCAGAAGGATGGTTTCTTCTTCGAGCCACTCTGGACAACGTTTACTGTCGTGCCCGAATCTGGCATACTTGACTGGTTCACGGTGCTCATGGGACTTGTGAGCCTGAGCACATTGACAGCTCATGGTGCGAATTGGGTAGCAATGAAGACGGAAGGGGAAATTCAGGCGCGTGCCCGACACGCCGCGCGTCGTGCGTGGATGGGTGTATTGCTCACGTCCGTCGCGGCGGGGATCGCCGTCTCGGTGATCAGGCCCGGGATCTGGGACAACTTCTTCAGTCTTCCCCTGGGGTTTCTCTTCCCGCTGCTGGGACTACTCGGGATCGTCGGCATGATCTATTTCAACATCCAGGGCAAGGATTTCCTGGCGTTCCTCAGTTCTTCGGCCTTCATTGTGGGGATGCTTGCTGCCACCGCTTTCGGTGTGTATCCGACTCTCCTCCCCGCTTCGACCGACCCGGCATACAGTTTGACAATCTACAACTCCGCCGCCAAGCCGTATGCGCTGGGCGTGGGGCTCATCTGGTGGATCATTGGAATCCTGCTGGCGCTGGCGTATGTGACTTACCTGCATATTGCGTTCAAAGGAAAGGTCACGAAGCCTGTGGGGGAGGATGGGTATTAGCTCCCCGTGACTCGAAGTGCCTCCTCAGAGCATCATATTCGCGGCCAAAACATCGACAACTTAAAGGAACAATGGCACATGCCCACGAAAACCGCCATCATCAAGCAGGTTCAGGGAATTACGTTCGCTGCAAAATCAGATTCCAATCACTGGGTCCTCATGGATGGGCCGGAAACCTTCGAGGGGAGCAACGGGGCTCCCCGGCCGAAGGAGCTTTTGTTGTTTGCCCTCGGTGGCTGCACGTCGAGCGACGTCATCCCCATCTTGAGGAAAAAAAGGGTGCCGCTGAAGGGATATGAGGTGCACCTCAAAGGAAATGTCCGCGAAGAGCACCCGCAGGTGTTCACGGACATTCACGTCGAGTACGTGTTCTACGGCGATGGGGTCAATTGTGCTGACGTCGAGCGGGCGATCGAGCTGTCCATGACCAAGTACTGCTCCGTCACCGCGATGCTACGTGACAGCGTGAAGATCACGCATTCGTACCGGATTGTCTCCTCAGACCTCTCCAATCGGGCAGGCACAACGGTCTGACCATGAGCGGAGGCATGACCATACTGCTGGTGGATGACGAACAGGCCCAGCGAAACATCCTGGCGGGCTACCTCCGCAAGAAAGGATACACCGTACTTGAGGCCGGGACGCTGTGAGTCGATGCCGCTCACGGAGGTAGGCGCTTGTCGGCTCCCGAGGAAAAGCATCTCAGGAGGACAGGCACCACAGCCGCGCCTGTCGTCCCGAGATGATCTAGCTCTTCGTCACTTCGTATCCAGTATCACCGGCAATCCGTCTTTCCCGGACCCGATGATAATGACCTTCGTATTCGGTGAGTTCGCCAGTTTCTCCGTCGCTTCGACTCCCTTCCACCGCAGCAGCTGATCGCTGATGCCTGCGGCAACGATGGTCTGGAAGTCGGCGATGCCTTTTGCTTCGATCCGTTTGCGGTCAGCTTCCTGTTTCTCTTTGGTCAGAATGAATTCCATCCGCTGGCTTTCCTGATCCGCCCGCTGCTTTTGCTCGATGGCTTCGGTCAACTGGGTCGGCAGACCGACGTTCCGCAGCGGCGTGGCCTCGACGATGATTCCTCTCGTGCCAACGATCTTCGCAAGTTCCTCCTGGATTGCCACACCGAGCCGCTCACGCTCGCTGGAGTAGAGGGCGCTTGCCTGGAAACTCGCCGTGACCGCGCGGCTGATGGAGCGGAACTGCGGCACAAGAATCACCTCAAGGTAGTCTCCCCCCGCGATCTTCTTGTAGACGCTTGCGGCCGAGTCTGCATCAAGCCGGTACAGCGCGCTGATCTCCAGGCCGATCGTGAGTCCTTCCCTTGACAACACTTGCATCACTTCTTTGTGCTCGGCTGTTTGGACGGAGAACCTCTCCACCCTGGCGAGGGGGTTCACCGGGTTGATGCCTGCCTTGAGCGTGTTGTCCGAAACCGTCCCAAAGAAATCCACGACGCCCACATGTCCGGCGGGAACCACCGTGAAGCACTGCAGGAGCGCGAGGACACCGAACACAATCATCGCAATCCCGGCCAGGCCGGAAAGTCCTTTGTAGGTAGGGTTCTGCTGATACACTTTGGTCCGGGCTGATCGCCAGACCAGCACCGATACCAATGTGGCAACGAGAAAAAGAATAAATAGCATGAAGAGGCTCCTTTAGGAAGTGGTGAGGAAGTTACAATGTACAAATATCGGGGGAATGAGGAAACGGCCGAGTGGGATCCGCGGAGATCCGGTCATCGCGGGAAGTTCGTTTCGCAATTGCTGGCAAATACGGCTTGAATCCACGATTTTTCTCCTCTTTTCTGTTGGACTAATCTTGATTTTCTCGTATGTTCCCTCCATGGATCCTCTCAAGCCTCCCAGGCTCAAGAAACGCGACCTGATCGGGATCGTCACCCCGGCGAGTCAGGTGCTTGACCCGTCACGCATCGAGCGCGGCGTATCGTACCTTGAGCGTCTGGGCTATGAAGTGCTGGTCGGTGCGAATGTGGGGAAAAGCCACGGCTATCTCGGCGGAACTGACGAAGAGCGCGCTGCCGATCTCCATGCCATGTTTCGCGATCAGAGGGTGAGGATGATCATCTGCGCACGCGGCGGCTACGGAACGCCCCGGCTCCTGCAATTGCTTGACTACCGTCTGATCAAACAGAACCCCAAGATCCTGGTCGGTTTCAGCGACATCACCGCGCTGCAGCTCGCCTTCCTGGCGAAGTGCGGGCTGGTGACATTCCATGCGCCGATGCTCGCCACGGACATGGCGGAGCCGATGGATCCTTTCACCGAAGAATTGTTCTGGCTGCTGGTCACGTCGAGCCGGAAGGTGGGCGCAGTCGCGTTCCCTGAACCGATGGAAGCCAGGATCCTCCGCCCTGGGTTGTTCACCGGGCATCTTGTTGGAGGGAATCTCTCGATCCTTGTTTCCCTCCTGGCCACCCCGTTTCAACCCGCGCTGGAGCATTCGGCCCTCTTTCTTGAAGAGGTGGGGGAAGAGCCGTATCGTGTCGACCGAATGCTTACGCATCTTCGGAATGCGTCCGTTCTCGCGAGATGCCGCGGGATCATGATCGGTCAGTGCGTGGATTGTGTCCCTCGCGATCCTTCACGTCCCTCCCTTACACTTGAGGAGGTGCTGACGGAGTTCGCGCACGCATTCAAGAAACCGGTGATCTTCAACGTGCCGTTCGGACATGTGAAACAGAAAATGACATTGCCACTTGGAGTAAAAGTGAGGATAGACCCGGAGAAGAGGGCGATCGAGCTCATGGAAGCGGCGGTGGAATGACGAAGTTCATGCCAAATTGTCTTGATAGGATCACTTGTAGTGGTGTCTTGCTTATTCGCAATTGTTTCCACTTCCCATTTTGCCATGTGATTTTTGTGCCTTTTGTGGCAGTTTTTACCGATGTTGAATATTAGCCAGATTAATTGTAACTTAATTCTCGTTCTGCGGTCTTACTACGATGTCGGGTGATATGTTGAACATTGCCGTTTTAGGATCTGGCCGGGGTTCGAATTTTCAGGCGATTCTCACGGCAATTCAACAGGGTCGAATCACCGGTGCCGAAATTCGTGTTGTGATTAGCAACAATTCAGGCGCGGGGATTCTGGAGATAGCGCGCAACAACTCCCTCCCAGCGGTTCATCTGAGTCATAGGCAGTTCACCACGGAAGATGAGTTTGTGGACGCACTCCTTTCCTTGTTGAGTGCGCACAGGGTGAATTTCATTGTTCTTGCGGGTTACATGAAGCGCGTTCATCCGCGCGTCGTGGAAGCATATCGTCGCCGCATCATCAATATTCATCCGGCCCTTCTTCCCAGATTCGGAGGGCCCGGGATGTACGGAATCCGCGTTCATGAGGCGGTCATCGCCTCGGGCGAACGGCTTTCCGGCGCCACGGTGCATTTTGTCGACGAAGAGTACGACCATGGATCAGTTGTGCTGCAGAAGACCGTCTTGGTGGCTCCCGATGACACTCCCGAGACGCTCGCTGCCAGGGTCCTTGAAATCGAGCATGAAATTTACCCCGAAGCAATCCGCCGCCTGGCACATCAAGATGCAGTAGTCGAGAAGGCATAACCTTTCAATTCCCGGAGAAGCATTGCCCTCTATTCATCGAGCTCTGATCAGCGTATCTGACAAGCGCGGATTATTGGAGTTCGCCGCAGCCCTTCGTGCCATGAACGTCGAGATCATTTCCACTGGCGGCACGCACGCGGCGTTGCGCGAAGGCGGCATCGAAGCGCGTGCCGTGTCGGACATTACCGGTTTTCCCGAGATCCTCGACGGCCGGGTGAAGACACTTCACCCGAAAATCCATGGCGGCCTCCTTGCCGTCGACGACAATGAGCAGCACAGGGCGCAACTCCGCACGCATGCCATCGAACCGATCGAGATGGTCGTGGTGAACCTCTATCCGTTCGAACAAACCGTTGCGCGCCCGGGGGTCGAACTCGGCGAAGCCGTGGAGCAGATCGACATCGGCGGGCCGACCATGCTCCGCTCGGCGGCAAAGAATTTCCACTACCGCGCCGTGATCGTGAACCCGGACCGGTACACCGAGATCATCAACGAGATGCGAGAGTGTGGCGGCTCGCTGTCGGAAGCGACATGCTTTGCGCTCGCGCGCGAGGTCTTCCGCCATACGTCGTCGTATGACGCGGCGATCGCCGATTACCTCGAGCGGGCCGGCGGAGTGCAGGAGGAGTTTCCTCCGCTGCTCCGCCTGGTGATGAAAAAAGAGATGGACCTCCGCTATGGTGAGAATCCACATCAGCGGGCTGCACTGTACGGGACGTTCGGGGAATCGTTCGAAAAACTGCACGGCAAAGAACTCTCATACAATAATATCCTGGACATCAGCGCGGCGGCATCGCTCATCACCGAGTTCGACGAACCCACTGTTGCCATCATCAAGCACACGAACCCGTGCGGCGTCGGATCGGCAAGCACCCTGGCCAATGCGTACGCAAAAGCCTTCGCCACCGACAAGGCCTCGTCATTCGGCGGCATCGTAGCGGTGAACAGGCCGCTGGACATGGAAGCCGCCCAGCGGATCAACGACGTGTTCACGGAGGTGATCATCGCTCCGGAATACCCGGAACCCGTGCTCGAGTTCCTCCGGAAGAAGAAGGACCGACGGCTGATGCGCCTCACCCCCCGCTTCCGGCCCTATGCCGGGTTGCAGCTGAGGGCGGTACCGGGAGGTTTGCTCGTGCAGGATGCCGATGCGAAGCGACAGGAGGAAGAGCAATTCAACGTGGTGACGAAACGACCTCCGACAGCAGAAGAGATCGCCGCCATGCGTTTTGCCTGGCGGGTCGCCAAGCATGTGAAATCCAACGCCATCGTATACGCCCGGGGAGACAGGACGCTCGGAATCGGGGCAGGTCAGATGTCGCGCGTGGATTCATCTCGCATCGCGGTCTTGAAGGCGCAGGAAGCTGGCATGGAACTTGCAGGTTCTGCGGCAGCATCCGATGCCTTTTTCCCGTTTCCGGACGGGATGCTGGCAGCCGTGGACGCAGGCTCCACCGCGGTGATCCAGCCGGGGGGCTCAGTCCGCGACGCCGAGGTGATCGCCGCCGCCGACGCTCGGGGGATCACCATGGTATGCACCGGAACGCGGCATTTTAGACACTAATTGGCAACCTCATAAAATCTTCATATTCCAATGGGCATATTCTCCGTCTTTTCCGCAGACCTCGCAATTGACCTCGGTACCGCGAACACCCTGATCTACATGAAGGGGAAGGGCATTGTGCTGAATGAACCGTCCATCGTGGCGTTCGACCGGAACACCAAGAAGATCGTTGCCATCGGCAAGGAAGCCCAGGAGATGCTGGGTAGGACGCACCGGGACATCCGGACCATCCGTCCGATGAAGGACGGTGTCATTGCCGATTTCGAGATCGCGGAAGGGATGCTCCGCGAGTTCATCAAAAAGATCCACGCGAACTGGATGCCCAGCCGGCGCATTGTCATTTGCGTCCCGAGCGGCGTGACGGAGGTCGAAAAGCGAGCCGTGCGGGATTCGGCGGAGCACGCAGGCGCCAAGGAAGTGCATCTGATCGCCGAGCCGATGGCCGCTGCCATCGGGGTGGGGCTGGATGTGGAAGCGCCGGTCGGCAACATGATCGTGGACATCGGCGGCGGCACCACCGAAATCGCCGTCATCGCTCTGTCCGGCATCGTCAATGAGGAGTCGATCCGGATTGCCGGCGACGAGATGAACAATTCGATCGTGCAGTACTTCAAGAAGAACCACAACATCCTGATTGGAGAGCGGACGGCCGAAGCGATCAAATGTGAGGTCGGTTCCGCCATGCCGTTGAAGGAGGAGATCACCATCCGCGTGAAAGGACGCGACCTGGTCAACGGCATCCCGAAGACCACCGAGGCCAGCTCGGTGGAGATCCGGGAATCGCTGAGCGAAGCGGTCTCGCAGATCGTGGAAGCCGTCAAGCTGACGCTGGAGCGCACTCCCCCGGAACTCTCGGCCGATATCCTGGATCGCGGGATCATGCTCAGCGGCGGCGGTGCGTTGTTGAAAGGGCTCGACGAACGCCTGCGCCTGGAATCCAATCTGCCGGTGCATGTCTCGGAGGATCCGCTCACTGCCGTCGTGCGGGGAACAGGGAAGATCCTCGAAAATCTCGGCCGTTATTCCAAGGTTCTGCTGAAGAGCAGACGATACTGAGAGCTCCGGACCCATGTACAAACGCCTCTTCGAAATCGTTCAGCTTTTCAAAGAGTACTTCCTGCTTGCGTTGTTCCTTGTGGCATCAATCGCACTCCTGACGTTCAACGAGAACCAACAGATCCGCGCGATCCGGTCGGTTGCCGTGGCCTCGGTGGGTTTCCTGCAGGATGCGTTGAGCTTCATCCCCAACTACTTTGACCTGCGGCGGGAGAACAAGGTCCTGCGGGAGCTCAACCTGACGCTGGCCGATGAAGTGAGCCGCTTGCGGGAAGGACGCCTGGAGAATATCCGGCTGCGCCAGCTTCTCGCCCTGAAGGAACGGGGAGTGTATACATATGTCAGCGCGAACGTCGTCGGCAAGAACCTCCAGTTGCTGCGAAATACGATCACCCTGGACGTAGGAGAGCAGGACAGCGTCGCGCCCAACATGCCGATCGTCTCCGAGAGCGGGCTTGTCGGCAAGATCATCGCCACAAGCGATCGATATTCCATCGGGCAGATCCTGCTCAACCGGGAGCTCCGGGTGAGCGCCAAAGTCCAACGTAGCCGCGTCGACGGTATCATCCGTTGGGACGGCGGCCCGTCGCTCTCGCTCCAGAACGTGGTGAAAACCATGGATGTGAAAGAGGGTGACCACGTGATCACCTCCGACTACAGCAGTGTGTTCCCTCCCGGACTTGTGATCGGCACCGTCAGCAGCACGCATGAAAACCCTGGCACGCTCTTCGAAGAGGTCGAGGTCATGCCGGCCGTCGATTTCACCAGACTTGAAGAAGTGTTTGTCATCACCCATATCGCGGACTCGAGCCGCGTTGACCTCGAACAGCATCTGCAACCGTGACTATGCGGCAATCCGCCGGTTATATCCTGATCTCCGTCCTGATCGTCCTCCTGCAGACGACCCTCGCGCGCTATCTGGCGATCGAAAGCATCGCCCCCGACCTCCTGTTGATCTGGATCGTCTCGCTGGCACTCCGGGAGGGACAGAGCACCGCAACCGTGGCGGGGTTTTTCCTCGGGCTCCTCTTCGACCTGATCAGCGGGAAGGACGGCATGCTGGGCCTGGCGGCTCTCTGCAAAACCGTCGCCGGTTTCGCGGCAGGCTATTTCTACAACGAGAACAAGATCGTGCAGATGCTTGGCGGATACCAGTTCGTCCTGGTGGTCGCCGTTGCATCGATCGTCCACAATGTGTTATATTTCATCATCTTTTTGCAGGGAACCGAAGTAGGGTGGCTTGACGCCGTGGTGCTGTACGGTTTCCCGACCACCGTCTATACCGCCGCACTCGCACTTCTTCCCATGTTCGTGGTCTCCCGTAGATCCTCGCAGCTCTCATGACTCTGCAAGACGACATACAGATATATCCAAAGCGGCGGTTGCTGTACATCGTGATCGGCCTGGTGTTCATGCTGTTCATCGGCCGTCTCTACCAGCTCCAGCTTATCTACCGTGAAGAATACGGTAAGAAATCGGAAGAGAACAGCATCCGGACGATCCCGAAGGAACCAGTGCGCGGGTACATGTACGACCGGACCGGCAGGCTGGTGGTCGATAACCGCCCCGCCTTCACGGTCACAATCATGCCCTTCGAGTTCGACAAGCGCAACATCGAGTATCTCTCGACGCTGCTTGCTCTGGAACCCGGATTCATCAGGGACCGTCTCAAAAAAGGAGAGGCCTACTCCCGCTTTGCCCCGGTAAAGATCAAGCGCGACATTGACTTCAGAACGCTCTCCGCGATCGAAGAGAACAGGGACAAGTTGCCGGGGGTCGATTATCAGATCGAGTACAAGAGATCGTATACCACCAAGGCCAATGCCTCCCACATCCTTGGCTATGCCAAGGAAATCTCCGAGAATCAACTGCGGACGATGTCGGATGAGTACGCGCAGGGCGACGTCATCGGCTCCTCCGGGCTCGAGGCGCAGTACGAGAAGGTCCTTCGCGGACGCAAAGGCGCGGAATTCAGCACGGTGAACGTGCGGGGACAGGTCATCGGCAGCTTCGACAACGGGAAGAATGACATTCCCTCCATGGCCGGGAGCGATCTGCATTTGAGCATGGACTTCGGCGTGCAGGCCCTCGCCGAGTCGCTGATGGCGGGTCGTTCCGGATCGGTCGTGGCGATCGATCCGGCAGACGGCGGCATCATCGCGATGGTCAGCAAGCCGGACTATGACCTGGACCTGTTCAGCGGAGTGATCTCCCCGGAACTCTGGCGCTCGTTGAACGGCGATCCCACGCACCCGCTCTACAACCGGGCGACGCTCTCCCGCTTCCCTCCAGGGTCGACATTCAAGATGATCCTCGCGCTGGCCGCGCTCGAGAATCATGTTGTGACCGCGGCCTGGCGCGTCACCTGTGGCGGCTCCTTCCGCCTCGGGAACAAGGTCTTTCACGACCTTCACGTGCACGGATCCGTGAACATGGTGGAAGCGATTCAGAAGTCGTGCAACGTCTACTTCTACCAGCTGATGCTGAAGGTCGGCCTCGACAACTGGTCGGAGATGGGAAGGCAATTCGGCTTCGGACAGCTCACCGGCATCGATATCAACGAGGAGAACCCCGGCCTGCTTCCGTCAACGGAATTCATGAACAGGCGGTATGGCCCCCGAGGATGGACCAGGGGATTCCTTCCCAGTCTGGGTATCGGCCAGGGAGAACTGGGGGTAACTCCCCTTCAGATGGCGATCTACGCCATGATGCTCGCCAACGAAGGACGTTACCATCAGCCGCACACAGTGCGTACGTCCATGGACAAGGAAAGAAATGCCGTCGACACCCTGAGATACCGCTCCCGGACCGCGAATCTTGCCAAGAACTCCTGGACTGTCGTGCGGGAAGGGATGCGGAGAGCGGTCATGGAGTCAGGGGGGACCGGCGGACTGGCCAGGGTCAAAGAGATCGAGGTCGCCGGAAAAACCGGCACGGCCCAGAATCCCCACGGCAAGGATCATGCGTGGTTTATCGGCTTTGCACCGTTTGACCGCCCACGGATCGCCATTGCCGTACTGGTGGAGAACGTCGGCTACGGCGGATCGTATGCCGCGCCTATCGCCGGCCAGTGCATCGAGCTGTACCTCTACGGGCGGCTGATCCGGAACGACCGGCCGACGCCCCAGCCCAAAATCGCTTCGCAGCCCGAGGAAATCCGGGCTCCGGCCTCGCCGGTCCATGCCTCCAGGGAAGAAGTTGGGCAACAATGAGACCTTTTGCAGGGTCATTCTCATGTTTCAATATTTCCGCGAAATTCGTTGACACCAGCACTCAAAGAATATTTTGATTTCAAGACGGCCATAATCACCTTTGCTCTGGTGTTTATCGGCATCATTTCGGTCTACAGCGCCACATACGACGCGCGCGCTTCGGAGATCTTCCAGAAACAGGTCTTCTGGGCAATCGGCGGCACGCTGGCGTTCGGCATCATCACGCTCCTCCCGTTCCGGTTCCTGCAGTTCATTTCCTGGCCATCCTATTTCCTCTCGGTGGGCATGCTGCTGTCCGTGCTCATCCTGGGAAAGACCGTGTCCGGCTCCACAAGCTGGTTCAACATGGGCGCGTTCCGCCTGCAGCCGTCGGAACTGACCAAGATCACCACGGTGCTTGCCCTGGCATCGTATCTTTCGCGTTCCGACGTGTCGCTGCAGAAGTTCAAGGACCTTGCCACCGCGGCCGGGATCGTGATGCTTCCCGTGTTGCTGATCATGCTCCAGCCCGACACGGGGACGGCGTTCATCTATCTGGGCATGTTCTTCCCGCTGCTCTACTGGGGGGGCGCATCGAAATTCACGCTGCTGTCCGTGATCTCCCCGATCATCGCCGCTGTTGCCGCCCTATTCGGCACCACACCGTTCCTGGTGGCCGTCTGCGTCATGGGCGTCTTGCTCTATCTGACCAAGGAGCATCGGATCGTTGCCGCCATCGTGTTCTCGACCACCGTGCTCGTCGGCATTTCTGTGCAGTTCATCTATGACGGTCTGAAGCCCTATCAGCAGAAACGCATTGCCACGTTCCTGGACCCCAACGCCGACCCGCTGGGCGCGGGATACAACATTCTCCAGTCCAAAGTGGCCATCGGCTCCGGAGGGCTTTGGGGGAAAGGTTACCTGCGCGGGACGCAGACACAGTTGAATTTCATCCCTGAACAGTGGACCGACTTCATTTTCTGCGTGCCCGGAGAGGAGTTTGGTTTCCTCGGTTCGGCGACGGTGCTTCTGCTCTCCATGGGATTGCTGGTCCGGGGAGTCTCGCTGGCCTCGACCGTCAAGAACAAGTTCAGCAGCTTCGCTGCCCTCGGCATTACCGCCGTGTTCGCGACGCATATTTTCCTCAACGTGGGCATGTCGCTCGGGCTCATGCCCGTCATCGGGATTCCTCTGCCGTTCCTCAGCTACGGGGGCTCCGCCCTGCTCGCGAACATGAGCATGATGGGGATTCTGATGAACCTGTACGCGCACAGGAAAGAGTACTAGTACATCCTGTAGTTCGAACATGCCGGCTCGGGTTCGACCTACATTGCATCCGTTCGTTCCCTTATCCTCAACCACGACTTTCCTCCGGAGTCCTATGAAACAACGACCACGCAAACCAACCCATCCTTTCGAGGTCACCGCCGACAAACTCCGCTGGACCTTCAAGCCGTCGCAGCACGGCATCAACAGCATGGAGAGCGTCGAACCGCTGGATGAGATCATCGGGCAGGACCGCGCGCTGCGGGCGCTGAAGGTGGGTTTGGAAATGAAGCACGAGGGATACAACATCTTCGCCACCGGCCTCCCGGGTACGGGGCGGACCACGACCATCACCCGCATGCTCCACGAGTATGCCAACCATCCGGCAGCGCTGCTGGACAAATGCTATGTCTACAACTTCCGCGATCCGGATTCGCCCTGCATGATCAGTCTGCCTGCCGGCCAGGGAATCGCGTTGAAGAAGGACATGGAGACGTTCCTCGGCGAGCTGTTGAAAGGCATCCCCGCGGTCTTCGAAAGCCGGCGCTATATCGAACAGCGCAAGAGCCTTCTGGAACACTTCCAGGACCGGCAACGGACCATCCTGAAGGATTTTGAGAAGAAGGTCAAAGAAAAAGGGTTCGAAGTGGTCCAGGTGCAGGGAAGCGCCAGCGCCCGGCCGGAGATCGCGTTCCTCCTGAACGGCAGCCCCGTGGGAATGGAAAGCCTGATAGCCAGGGCCGATGCCGGAGAGATCAGCAGGGAACAGTTGAGCAAACTCACGGCGCAGCAAACCGAGCTCGAAGCGCAAATGGATATTATCATGCGGGAGATGCGCAATATCGAGCGTAAGGCGAAGAAATCCGTCGAAGACCTGAACCACAGGATCATCGTACCGCTGGTCGAAGAGCTGCTGGTGGACATTCAAGCGAGGTACGACTCCGCACGGGTGCGGGAGTATCTGCTCGCCGCCAAGAACAGCATCCTGGAGAACCTTGGGAGATTCCACCCGAAAGAGGAGCCGCAGACGTCGGTACTGGGGTTTCAGATCCCGAAGGAGGAGGATGCCTTCATTGAGTTTCAGGTGAATGTCGTGGTGGACAACGGCGCAGCCAAAGGCGTCCCCGTCATCATCGAGACCAACCCCCGGTTCAAGAATCTCTTCGGAACAATCGAGCGGTCCGTCGATCGCAATGGCGTCTGGCGGTCCGACTTCCTGCACATCAAGGCGGGATCCATCGTGAAGGCCAACGGCGGGTATCTCGTGCTCAACGCGCTCGACGCATTGAGCGAGCCGGGCGTCTGGACGATGCTCAAACGCGTGCTGCGCAACATGCAGATAGAGATCCAGCCGATCGAGTCAGGCCTTTTTGGCGCCAGCTCCGCGTTGAAACCCGAGCCCATCGATCTCGACGTCAAGGTGATCATGATCGGCGATTCCTACATCTACCATATGGTCTATGGCCTGGATGATGATTTCAAGAAGATCTTCAAGATCCGTGCGGACTTCGACGTGGAAATGCCCAATGTCGACAAGTCGATCGACAGCTATGTGTCGTTCGTGAGGACCCTGTGCGAGACGGAGTCGCTCCGGACGTTCGACGTCACCGGCGTGGTCGAGGTGGTGGAATACGGCGCGCGGATGGCGGGACGCCAGGACAAGCTCTCGACACGGTTCAGCGTTCTGGCTGATATTCTGCGCGAGGCGAGTTTCTGGGCAGGGAAAGCGGGCGCAGAACAGGTCAGCGGTGAACATGTGCGAAAAGCGATCGACGAGCGGATCGAGCGGGTCCGGATGGTGGAAGAGAAGATGCAGGAAATGATCGCCAACGGTTCGATCCTGATCGACACCGGCGGCGCCATCGTGGGACAGGTGAACGGATTGTCGGTCTACCAGCTGGGCGAATTCGAATTCGGCCGCCCGTCGCGCATCACGGCCAAGACCGGCATGGGACGCGCCGGGATCATTAACATCGAGCGTGAGGCCGCCATGAGCGGGCCCACGCACAACAAGGGGATGCTCATCCTGGGGGGATACCTCCTCGGGAAGTTTGCGCAGGACAAACCTCTGGTGCTCAGCGCCACGATCACATTCGAACAGTCCTACGGCGGCGTCGACGGAGACAGCGCCTCTTCTACGGAAGTGTATGCGATCCTTTCCAGCCTCTCCGGCACACCGATCCGGCAAGACATCGCCGTGACCGGGTCGGTGAACCAGCATGGCGAGATTCAGCCGATCGGCGGAGTGAATCTGAAGATCGAAGGCTTTTTCGACGTCTGCAAAGCGCGGGGACTCACCGGCAAGCAGGGAGTGATGATCCCCCATCAGAACGTGAAAGAACTGATGCTGCGCCGTGATGTTGTCGAGGCGGTCAGGAAAGGCAAGTTCCATATCTATGCGATTCGCACCATTGACGAAGGAATCGAACTGCTGACCAACAAGCCGGCCGGCACACGCACACAATCCGGCAAGTTCGCCTCGGGCAGCATCAACTACCTGGTGAACCGGAAGCTGGCGGAATACGCAAAGAAGAAGAAAAAATCCGAATAATGAAGAACGATGAGTTTCGCCGGCATGCCCATGATCTCGTCGATTGGATGGCGGACTACCTCGAGCATGTCGAGCGGTATCCTGTCAAGCCGTCGCTCAAGCCCGGAGACATCACCCGTCAGCTTCCGGGGCACCCGCCGATGGAGGGGGAGCCGTTCGCGTCGATCTTCGATGACTTCCGCGAGATCATCGTCCCTGGGATGACGCACTGGCAGAATCCGTCGTTCTTCGCCTACTTCCCGGCGAACAGCAGCGCACCGTCGATCCTTGCCGAAATGCTCATCGCGACGCTTGCGGCTCAATGCATGAGCTGGGCAACTTCTCCGGCCGCAACGGAGCTCGAAGAGCGCGCGATGGAGTGGCTCCGCGAGATGATCGGGCTCCCGGCGGGCTTCACCGGCGTCATCCAGGACACCGCTTCGACAGCCACGCTTTGCTCCATTCTGACCGCACGCGAGGCCCGATCGGACTACACGATCAACAGCCGTGGGTTCACCCCCGAGCACCGCGTTACCGTGTACTGCTCCAGCGAAGCACACTCCTCCGTCGAAAAGGCAGTGAAGATCGCGGGTATCGGCAAGGAGCATCTGCGCAAGATTCCGGTCGATGCCGCTTATGCGATGAAGCCGGATGCGTTGGAGACGGCGATTCGCACGGACATCGCCGCCGGGTACTCCCCGCTCTGCGTCATCGCCGCATTGGGAACGACCGGTTCGACGGCAATCGACCCGCTCCGGGCCGTCGGCGCCATCTGCCGCACATATGGAGCCTGGCTACATGTCGATGCGGCGTTCGCCGGAACGGCTCTCGTGTTGCCGGAGTGTCGTTGGATGATCGAAGGTATTGAGGAAGTCGATACATTTGTGTTCAACCCTCACAAGTGGATGTTCACCAACTTCGACTGCTCCGCATACTTCGTGAGAGACACGGAAGCGCTCATCCGGACCTTTGAGATCCTTCCAGAGTATTTGAAGACCTCTGAAGCTGAGCGGGTGAACAATTATCGTGACTGGGGGATCCAGCTAGGCCGGCGGTTCCGCGCGTTGAAGCTCTGGTTCGTGATTCGCAGTTACGGCGTGGCCGGCATTCAGGAGAAAGTCCGGTACCATCTTGCGCTCACGCAGGGGCTTGCGGAAAAGATCAAAGCGGCAGGGGATTTCGAAATCATGGCCCCGGTGCCGTTGAACACGATCTGCTTCCGCTACCGGCCGCCGCACGTGATGGGGGAAGCTGAGCTCGACAGGCTGAACGCGGATCTGATGGAGCGGTTGAACGCGACGGGGAAGCTGTTTCTGACGCATACGAAACTCGGCGGGCATTTCACGCTCCGCCTGGTCATTGCCCAGACAAACGTGGACGCACGGCACGTGGACGAGGCGTGGGCCATGATCCAACAACTCGCACGTCCGTAGGTCGGGACTCCGTCCCGACCAACAGCGCCGAAGGATGGGGGCTATGCCACACATATCTGTGTTCATTACCCGCTGGTGTCCATCTGTGAACCGTACACGCAGATCCGTGCTCATCTGTGGCCAACAAAAATGATCCTCACCGACTCGAAAATCCTGGATGAAATGAAGAAGGGGACCATCGTCATCGACCCCTTCGATCGGGCTTGCCTTGGTTCGAACTCTTATGACGTGCACCTTGGCAAGTACCTCGCAACCTACCGCAAGGAGATCCTCGACGCCAGGGAGCACAACGAGGTGGATTACACGACCATTCCCGAGGAAGGAGTGGTCCTTATCCCGCATCACTTCTATCTCGGCGTTACCGAAGAATACACCGAGACCCATTGCCACGTTCCCTTCCTTGAAGGCAAGAGCAGCATCGGGCGGCTGGGCATCGATATCCATGCTACGGCGGGGAAGGGCGACATCGGATTCTGCAATACGTGGACGCTCGAGATCTCGGTAAAGCTGCCGGTGCGCGTCTATGCAGGCATGCCCATCGGCCAGTTGATCTACTTCGAGGTCTCCGGTGCCATTGGAACTCCTTACAACACGAAATCCTCCGCCAAGTACAGCGATAGAACGGACATGCCTGTGGAGTCAATGATGTGGAAGAATTTCAGAAGACCGTAGGTCGGGACTCCGTCCCGACCTACGTAGCCCCAAAAGGTTTGCCATGAGATCACACCAACCTATGATTCCTTTTTTTCTTTCTCTCATTCTCATTGGGTGCGCCACTGCCGCCCCGCTCATCGCCCAGACATCGAAGCCGCTGGAGCTTGCGGACATGTTCCAGATGAAGCGCGTCACCGAACCTGCCCTCTCGCCTGATGGCCAGTGGATCGTGTGCTCGGTGGGCCTCCCGGATCTCGTCGCCAACAAGGTGGGCTACGACCTCTATCTGATCTCCGCCGACGGCAAGATCTCGCGGCAGCTGACGAGCGATCCCGCCAACGAACAGTCGCCGGCCTGGTCGCCGGACGGAAAATGGATCGCCTATGTATCAACGCGCACGGGACAGGCGCAGATCTGGATCATTTCGCCGGACGGCAAGGAAGAACGCCAGTTCACCACGCTCTCCACCGGAGCCTCCGCTCCCGTCTGGGCTCCGAATGGAGGCATGATCGCCTATGCCTCCACCGTCTTTCCGGAGTTTTCCACCCGTCCGTTCCCCGAAAGCGATTCGTTGAACAACCAACGGGCCGAAGAACTGGAAAAAGGGAAGGTGAAGGCGAAGGTATTCACGAGACTTCTCTACCGCCATTGGGACCACTGGGTGGACGGGAAGCGGGAGCACCTCTTCGTGCAGCCGCTCTCCGGCGGGCCGCCGAAGGACCTCACACCGGGAGACCGTGACGCGGTCCCGACTTCCACGACATTCTCCGCAGGAATTGATTTCGCCTTCTCTCCTTCCGGCGACGAGATCGCGTACACCGCCACACCCGTCCCGGTGGAGCGGGAAGCGTGGAGCACGAACCACGATATCTACGTTGTGTCCGTCAACGGCAGCACGCCGCGACAATTGACGACCAACCCTGCCGCCGATGGTTATCCCCGCTATTCTCCCGATGGACGCTATATCGCTTACCGCGCTCAGTCCCGCCCGGGTTACGAGGCGGACCGGTGGCAGTTGATGCTCTACGACCGCTCGAACGGTACAGCGCGAAGCCTGACCGCGAAGTTTGATGCACAGGTGGGAAGCCAGGTCTGGACACCGGACAGCAAGGGACTCTTCTTTGAGGCCGAAGAAGAGGGCAGCACTCCCGTTTTCTTCGTCACGACACGCGGCAATGATGTCAAGAAGATCGTTCCCGTTAACTGCAACCATAACCTGAGGGTCTCCGGCGACAGCAAGATGCTGATCTTTACGAGTGTGAGCGCGACCAGGCCGCCGGAGATCTATGGCACAGGCCTCGATGGGACCGGACTTGTTCAGATCAGCCATATGAACGATGACCTTTTTTCCACACTGGACATTCCCGCGCCGGAGGTCGTCTGGTACAAGGGTGCAGGGGGAACAAGGATCCAGGCGTGGCTCTTCAAGCCGCCGAAATTCGACGCGCGCAAGAAGTACCCGTTCGTCTTGCTGGTGCATGGCGGCCCACAGGGAGCGTGGGGCAGCAGCTGGTCATACCGGTGGAATCCTCCTCTCTGGGCAGCGCAAGGGTATGTGGTCATGGCACCCAATCCTCGCGGCAGCACCGGGTTCGGGCAGAAATTCACCGATCAGATCAGCGGCGACTGGGGCGGAAGGGTGTTTGTCGACCTCATGAGAGGCGTGGACTACGCATGTGCGCTGCCCTACGTCGACAGCACAAGGAAAGCGTCAGCGGGCGCATCATTTGGCGGCTACATGATGAACTGGTTTCAGGGACACACCGGTACCCGCTTCAAGACGCTCGTGACGCATGACGGTGTCTACAATTTTGAGAGCATGTACGCCACCACCGATGAAGTCTGGTTTGATGAATGGGAACACGGGGGAACGCCATGGGACAAGCCTCGGGAGTACGCAAAGTTTTCGCCGCACCGTTATGCAGGGAATTTCAAGACTCCCAACCTGGTGATCCATGGCGCGCTGGATTTCCGGATCCCGGACACGGAAGCGATGCAGCTTTTCACATCCTTGCAGCGACAGGGCATTCCGTCCAAGTTCCTCTACTTCCCGGACGAAGGGCACTGGGTGTCGAAGCCGCTCAACAGCCAGCTCTGGCACAAGACGGTCTTTGACTGGCTCGCAGAATACCTGAAGCAGGTCGGGACTCCGTCCCGATAAAACGCGCCGTAGGACGGGACTCCAGTCCCGTCCTACGGGTCGTGTCAGAGACACCGACTTACCCCCCGAACTTCCCTCGTGTTCCTTTGTTATACTGGTACAATCCGCCTTTTTTTCTTACATTCCCCTTCAAAAATGGGGCCCCATATGCTCGGAAGCGACGAAGGTCTACAACTACTCCAACGGCTCGGACTGCGCAACCTGGGAAATGTGTACTGGAACCTTTCGACGCCGGCATTGTATGAGGAATCCGTCCGGAGGAGAGAAGGATGGATCTCCCACCTCGGCCCTCTTGTGGTACACACGGGACATCACACCGGCCGGTCGCCAAACGACAAGTTTATCGTGCGTGACGCGTCCAACGAACAGAAGATCGCCTGGGGGAAGGTCAACCGTGCTATGGATCCCGCCAGGTTCGACACGCTCTTTGCCAAGCTCACCGCGTTTTTCCAGGGAAGGGATCTTTTCGTGCAGAACCTGTACGGCGGCGCCGATGCGCGCTACCGGATCCCGGTCCGCATCATCACCGACCATGCGTGGCACAATCTCTTCGCGCGCAACCTGCTGTTACACTCTGATGAGCCAATCATCCATGCTTCACCCGATACATTTACGATCATCGACTCGCCGCGCTTCCATGCAAATCCGGAAATGGACGGCACCAACTCCGAAGTCTTCATCGTGCTGAACTTCGCGAAACGTATCGGCATCATCGGAGGCACCACCTACGCCGGGGAGATCAAGAAGTCGGTCTTTACGGTGCTCAACTACCTTTTGCCGGATATGGGCGTCTTCCCGATGCACTGTTCCGCCAACGTGGGGACCCGTGGAGATGTGGCGCTCTTCTTCGGGCTCTCCGGCACTGGCAAGACCACGCTGTCGGCCGATCCGGAGCGGCTCCTGATCGGGGACGACGAGCACGGCTGGAGCGACACGGGAATTTTCAACTTCGAGGGGGGATGCTACGCCAAAGTGATCCGCCTTTCACCCGACGCGGAGCCGGACATCTACCGGACCACGAGAATGTTCGGGACAGTCCTGGAGAATGTCATCGTCAATTCTTCGACGCGGCACATCGACCTCAACGATGCCTCGCTGACCGAAAACACCCGCGCTGCCTATCCCATCGGCCACATTCCCAAGCATGTCCAGTCGGGAATGGGCGGGCATCCGAAGAACTTGATCATGCTCACCGCTGACGCGTTCGGCGTCATGCCGCCGATCTCACGGCTCACGCCCGATCAGGCCATGTATCATTTCCTTTCCGGCTACACGGCCAAGGTCGCCGGGACCGAGAAAGGAGTGCTGGAGCCCCAGACAACGTTCAGCACTTGCTTTGGCGCGCCGTTCATGCCTTTGCCCCCCACAGTGTACGCGCGGCTTCTGGGAGAGAGAGTGGCGCAGCACAAAGTAGATGTCTGGTTAGTCAATACGGGTTGGACCGGCGGCCCATACGGAGTGGGGAACAGAATGAAGATCGCTTTCACGCGCCAGATGATCCATGCTATCCTCAACGGCATGCTCAAGGACGTTCCCGCCATGCAGGATCCCATCTTTGGACTGCATGTGCCCGAACAGTGCCAGGGCGTTCCGCGGGAGATTATGAATCAGCGCGATACCTGGACCGACAAGCACGCCTATGACACGAAGGCGAAAGAGCTGGCCGCGAAGTTCAAGGAGAACTTCAAGCAGTTCACCGATCAGGTGAGGCCGGAGGTGCGTGATGCCGGACCCAAATAGGCTCTCTTCCGGGCCTTCACATCATTCACCGTTCATCATGCACCGTTCGTCGTTCATACTTCGGTATTCCCAATTCGCGGTTCTCGATTCACGGTTCAGGTTCGCCACGGCTGTAAACGGGATCTGACAATTTATGGCCAAGAGCTACAACCTCTGGGGCACCGACATCGACCCCGCGGCGGCCGAGCAGATGGACACGGCAATGGCGCTGCCCGTGACCGTTGCCGGCGCGCTGATGCCCGATGCGCACGTAGGCTACGGCCTCCCCATCGGGGGCGTGCTGGCCACCGACAACGTGGTCATTCCGTATGGCGTGGGAGTGGATATCGCCTGCCGGATGATGATGACGATCTTCGATGCGTCCCCGAAGGTTCTCCAGTCGGAGCACGACCTCTACACCTCCGCGATAGAAAAGAACACCCGTTTCGGCGTCGGGGCCGAATGGAAGCAGAAGAAGTGGCATCCGGTGATGGACGAGGATTGGAACGTCACGCCGGTGACGGCAGACCTGAAGGACAAGGCGCACAAGCAGCTTGGCACCTCGGGCTCAGGGAACCACTTTGTGGAGTTTGGAGAGATCGTGTTCGAGGAAGACGCGCTTGGATTGGAGGCAGGTTCCTACCTTGCTCTCCTCTCCCACAGTGGCAGCAGGAATGCCGGGGCGCAGGTGGCAAACTACTACACGCGTGCGGCAAAGTCGCTTCACCCGGAGTTGATCGGGGCGGAAAAAAACCTTGCCTGGCTTCCGCTCCGCGGTTATGGCGCCGAGTACTGGGCGGCAATGGAGCTCATGGGCAAGTACGCCTCGGCGAACCACCACGTAATCCACGATTCAATCATCCAATTCCTCAAGCACCATGTTCTGAAGCAAGTTGAGAATCACCACAATTTCGCCTGGAGGGAGAAGCATCAGGGGCGGGAGGTGATCGTGCACAGGAAAGGCGCCACGCCGGCGGGTGCGGGGGTACTTGGCATCATCCCGGGATCGATGGCGGCGCCCGGGTTTCTCGTGGTGGGACTCGGAAATGCCGCATCGATGAATTCCGCCTCACACGGCGCCGGGCGGCGGATGTCGCGGAAGGAAGCCAAAAAGCGATTCACCTGGAAGGAAACGAAGGACTATTTGCGCAAGCAGAACGTTGATCTGCTTTCCGCCGGCCTCGACGAGGTTCCCTGGGCTTACAAGAACATCAACGACGTGATGAACGCGCAACTCGACCTGGTTCGGCCCATCGGGCGTTTCATGCCGCGGCTTGTGAAGATGGCACCAGCGGGAGAGATACCGGAGGATTGAGGATGGAGGATCGAAGATCGAGGATAAACGAGAGCAACACTCGAAATGGGAGAGGCGCTACCGTGTTGTCGTCGCCTGTCACCTCGCTTCCACTTCAACCCGTGCCTTTCTCCCGGCGGCCGTGATTGCCCAGCGCCCTATTCCCAGCGGATCCGCTTTGCTGACGACGTACCCGCCCTGGATGAGACTCTGAAGATGCCGTTCGATGATGGCGCGGTCCAGTCCAGTCTGCTGATGCAAGCCGTCGACTGTCCGCCACGCGTACTTGCCGGAAACCAGCGCAAAGAGAACCTCGCTCGTTTCGGGATCGAGCGACTCTGCCTCCACTCCTTTGCCCAACCGCACTTCTTCCGGTGCTGCCTCGGTTTCACGCAGCAGGATCGGCATCATCGCATCGTTCAGTTCCTTGCTCAGGCGCTTTGCGTCCGAGGCTTCTTTGAGGACCCTGTCCGAAAGGGAACGGATGAAGGCCGACGATGTGATCGCAGCGATGAGGCAGAATCCCACAAACACGAGAAGTTTGCTGGTATCCCGGTCGAGTTTGTCCATCAGGTCGCTGGAGATCATGTTCAGAAAAAGGGGGACCAGATACGACGCCCCGATTCCGACCACAAGGCTTCGGAGAACGGAGCTCTTCTCCAGATTGTCTCGGCGCTCGATGAAATAGTTGATAACCCCGCCGAATGCGCCCGCGAGCGTCATGATGCCGAGGAGTGTCCAGAGGTTGGGAATCATCGGTCCACCTGAATCTGGTGTGTGAAGGGGTGGGATGGGAATGCGGAAAAATAGGAAGACCGTCGGGAAATGTCAATAAGGGGCATGGGGCTTACGGTTCTTTCTTCGCCTAGGGGTGTCCCAGTCTGCCGTGAGGCAGGATTTATGGCACCCGCTTGTAATGGCTGGGGATAGGTCCCGGATAAGAGAGTCTCGGGACGACGAGGTGCTGAGCTCCTCTTCCCATATGGCCACAAGATGCACAAGAAAACCTTTTTCTCTTCGAAATGTCTTTAGTCAGGACCCTTTACTGGCGAGTGATAGCTCCCGAATAAGAGAGTTACGGGAGGACAAGCTGCTGAGCTCCTCTTCCTGTATGGCCACAAGATGCACAAGAAAACCTTGTCGTCCTGACATGCTTTTAGTCAGGACCTATAACTGATTGGGCATAGGTCCGGACACGATCCTTTCTTCGCTAGGCCTCTTTTCCTCGAAATTTACGTTGAAAATACGTATCTTGAATTTATGAACCTCCTCGGCCTGCACCATATAACTCTCATCTGTTCGAATGCCCGGCGCACGATAGATTTCTACACCCACGTTCTGGGCTTCAAGCTTGTGAAAAAGACCGTGAATTTTGACGACCCCAGCGCGTACCATTTGTACTTCGGCAATGAAACCGCCACGCCCGGTACGTTATTGACCTTTTTCGAATGGAGAGACCTCTCCAAAGGGCACTGGGGCATCGGCACAACACATCACGCGGCTCTGATCGTTGATTCTGACGAGGCCCAGCTGAAATGGAAACGGTGGCTGCAGGACCACGGCGTGAAAGTCTCCGGTCCATATGACAGGAGCTACTTCAAGTCCATCTACTTCACCGATCCGGACGGAATGATACTCGAGATCGCCACCCGCGGGCCGGGCTGGGCGGTGGACGAGGCGCGGGATGCTGTCGGAACGACGTTCATCCCGCCGCCGGAACAATTCCTGCGAGACCGCCGGGACGAATCGGCTATTGCCACGAGCAGCTGGCCCGAGCCGGTCGGGGAAATCACGCCCGACATGGGGGTGAAGGGCCTTCATCACATCACCGCCGTCGCCTCCGACATAGAAGAGACTTCAAAGTTCTATACCGAGGTGCTTGGCCTGAAGATCGTGAAGCGGACCGCCAACTATGACGATCCGTCCGCACCGCACTATTACTTCGGTGTTGGAGACGGCGCGCCGGGTGACGTGGTCACTTACTTTGGCTATGCGCCGGGCAAGATACAGCGAGGACGGATCGGAACCGGGATGACTCACAATTTCGCTTTTGGAGTGCAGGACGATGACGAGCAGATTGCCTGGCGCGAGAGACTCCTCTCCTCCGGCGTTGAAGTCACCCCCGTGATGGACCGGAGGTATTTCCGGTCAGTCTACTTCTGGGATCCCGACGGCCATATGCTGGAGATTTCCACCACCGGACCGGGCTTTATGGTGGATGAAGAACTGGAAAAGCTGGGTACGCACCTTTGCCTCCCTCCCTGGCTTGAGCCGGAGCGCGAAGCCATCGAATCCAATCTGATGCCGCTGGATGGCCGATGAAGACCATCGCGTCATCGCTGGTCCATCGCGTGCTGGAACCCGAGCACTCTCCGGCTGCCGTCCATCCCACGCTCATCATGCTGCATGGCCGCGGTGCCGACGAAGAGGACCTTCTTGGCCTCTCCTCGTTCCTGGACAAGCGGCTTCTCTGCATCAGCGCCCGCGCCCCCTTTGATTTTGCTTACGGCGGCTACACCTGGTACGATATCGGTCAGGTCGGCGTTCCCCTTCCGGGTATGTTCGACGAGAGCTATGCAAAGCTTGAGACGTTTGTGGACGACGTCCTCCGTCATTATCCGGTCGACCCTTCGCGGATCTATGTGTTCGGTTTCAGCATGGGGACGGTGATGTCCTACGCCCTGTCGTTGACCCGGCCTGAGCTCTTCCGCGGCGTGTCAGCAAACAGCGGCTATGTGCCGGAGGGCACGCAGCTCCATTTCCGGTGGCAGGACCTTGCGGGCAAGGCGTTTTTCATAACGCACGGGGCACATGACCCGGTCATTCCCGTGCAGATGGCGCGGCGGGCGAAGGAACTGTTTGCGGCATCGCACGCGACGGTGGACTACCGGGAGTACCCGATGGAGCATCAGATCAGCGAGGAGAGCCTGGCCGACGTGGCCGCATGGTTCAAACAATCACTCGACAACTAGACCGGAGTATTCGTGCCGCACAATGAAACGCTCCTGTTCGTATTCTTCACGATCTTCATCTGCGGGCTGCTTGCCCTTGACCTGGGGGTCTTCAATAAACGGCCGCACGCCATCGGCACGAAGGAAGCTCTCTACTGGAGCATGTTCTGGATCGCCCTGTCGCTTCTCTTCAACGTCGGGGTGTTCATCTTCGCAGGATCCACCTCGGGACTGGAATTCCTGACCGGTTACCTCATTGAGAAGGCGCTCTCGGTCGACAACATTTTCGTCTTCATTGTCATCTTTTCGTACTTCGGCATTCCGCCGAAGTTCCAGCACAAGGTTCTTTTCTGGGGCGTCGTTGGGGCGCTGATCATGCGCGGGATCTTCATCGCGCTGGGAGCAGCGTTGATCGGCAGGTTCGAGTGGATCATATACGTCTTCGGCCTTATTCTCCTCTACAGCGGATGGAAGCTCCTCGGGCATAAGGAGGTGGAGGTCCACCCGGACCGGAATATCTTCATCCGGCTGGCGCGCAGGTTCTTTCCGGTGGACCAGGGGTTTGACGAGCCCAGGTTCCTTGTGCGCAAGCAGGGGAGAATCCACATCACGCCATTCCTGCTGGTCCTCATCACCGTCGAAACCACCGATGTGGTCTTTGCCGTCGACTCCATCCCGGCCGTTTTCGGCGTGACGCGTGATCCGTTCATCGTCTATTCGTCGAACATCTTTGCCATTCTGGGTCTTCGGGCGCTCTATTTTCTCCTCGCAGGCGCGATGCAGAAGCTGGAGTATCTCAGCACGGGACTTTCGCTCGTGCTGATCTTCGTCGGCCTGAAGATGCTCACCAAAGATCTCTTCCATGTTCCCATCATTGT
>JAGDMJ010000306.1 GCA_017860555.1 Bacteroidota bacterium | reverse complement strand
ACTTTCATATAGTTGGCGCGCTCGTAGGCGGAAGGGTCGGCAACTGACTTCTGGCTCATGCTGCCCTTCATCTGCGCCACGGACACGTATTCATGCTCGAGCATCCATTGATCCATACGGGCAAGGACCTCGGTGATCCTTTGCGGGCCGTTCTTCAACAGGCTGGAGGCCATCATGGTGACATCGGCGCCGGCCATGAGCATTTTCAGAACGTCTTCCGCCGTGTGAATGCCGCTTGTCGCTGCCAGGCTTGCCTTCACTCTCCCGTACAGGATCGCCACCCACCGCAACGGCAGGCGCATCGCCTGGGGCGTGCTGAGGTGGACGCTCGGCTTCATCTCCAGCGTCTCCAGGTCGATGTCGGGCTGATAGAACCGATTGAACAGTACGAGGCCCGAAGCGCCGGCCTGGTCGAGCCGATGCGCCATATTGGCCATGGAACTGAAGAACGGGCTCAGCTTCATCGCCACCGGGATCTTCACTGTCGTCTTGACCGCGTTCAGCACTTCGAGATAGCGGTCCTCGACATCCTGAGCGGTAAGCTTTGGATCCGTGGGAATATAATAGACATTGAGCTCAAGGGCATCGGCCCCGGCTTCTTCGATCTTTTTTGCGTACTTGATCCATCCGCCCGTCGAAATGCCGTTGAGGCTCCCGATCACCGGAATCCCCAGCGATTCCTTTGCCTGGCGCACGTGGTTGACGTACTCTTCGGGGCCGAGATTGTATTCTCCCGGGTCGGGGAAGTAAGTCAGCGCTTCTGCGAAGGTCTCCGAGCCATAGGTAAGATAGTGATTCAGCTCCGCCGCCTCGTGGGCAATCTGCTCTTCAAAAAGGGAGTACATCACGATTGCGGAGGCGCCCGCATCTTCCAGCCGCTTCATGCTGTCGAGGGAATGGGACAGCGGGGAGGCGGAAGGAACAATCGGGTTCTTCAGCTTCATTCCAAGATAGGTCGTTGAAAGGTCCATAGCAGGTATTCCCGGGAACATTAAATGGTTAGAAGGGTGCCGCTCCTGGGCAGGAGCGGCACCTGTGATCTAGTCTATGCAGGGTTCGCAGCAGGTTTTCCGTTGTGGCCATGATCCTGCGACATCTCTTCATACCGCTTCCACCTCGCCTTCACGTCGGCTTCAGCAAGAACCATCAGCCTCTTTGCCTCTTCGGGATTGCTCTTGGTGAGCATCTTATAACGCGTCTCCGTGTAGGCGTATTCCTCGAACGTGATCTTCGGCGCCTTGGAATCGAGTTTGAACGGGTTCTTCCCTTCAACAGCGGACATCGGGTTGAACCGGTAGAGCGGCCAGTGTCCGCACTCCACTGCGAGCCTCTGGTTGTTCATGCCCTTCTCCATGTTGATGCCATGGGCAATGCAGTGGCTGTAGGCGATGATGAGCGAGGGGCCATCGTATGCTTCCGCCTCGACAAACGCCTTGATCGTTTGCATGTCATTTGCGCCCATCGCGACGTTGGCAACATACACGTTGCCGTAGACCATGGCAAGGAGACCGAGGTCCTTCTTGGCTACTGGCTTGCCGCCCGCAGCGAACTTCGCCACGGCCGACCGGGGTGTGGATTTGGACATCTGGCCGCCGGTATTGGAATACACCTCGGTGTCAAGCACCAGGATATTGACGTTCTTGCCCGATGCGAGGACATGGTCGAGCCCGCCGTAGCCGATGTCATAGGCCCATCCGTCACCTCCCATGATCCAGACGCTCTTCTTCACGAGCATATCGGCCAGGCTCAGGAGATTCTTCGCCTCGGGCGTGCTCACGCTTCCGAGCTTCTGCTTCAACTGCTCCACACGCTGGCGCTGCTCGTAGATGCCTGCCTCATCCGACTGCTGTGCATCCAGAATTCCGGCCGCGAGCTGCTCGCCGATGGTAGGAGCGAGCGTCTTCACCAGCTCGCGCGCCATCTGCGTATGCTTGTCGATGGTCAGGCGCATACCCAGTCCAAACTCCGCGTTGTCCTCAAACAGCGAGTTGGACCATGCCGGGCCACGGCCTTCGTTGTTCTTTGCCCACGGGGTCGTGGGGAGGTTGCCGCCGTAGATCGAGGAGCAGCCGGTGGCATTCGCCACGATCATCCGGTCGCCGAACAACTGGCTGGCCAGTTTTACGTACGGGGTCTCCCCGCAACCGGAGCAGGCGCCCGAATACTCGAAGAGCGGCTGCAGGAACTGTGAGCCCTTCACCGTATCCACCTTCACTTGCCGCCGGTCCGCCTCGGGCAGGCTCAGGAAGAACGCGTAGTTCTCGCGCTCCGGCTTGCGGATCGGGAGCTGCTCTTTCATGTTGATCGCCTTCAGCCGGGTTTCCGACTTGTTTTTGGCCGGGCAGAAGTCCACGCAGAGGCCGCAGCCCGTGCAATCCTCGGGAGCAACCTGCACCGTGTATTTCATCCCCTTGTATTCAGGACCTTTGTAGTCCGTCGACTTGAAGGTCTCGGGCGCGTTCGCCAGGTGTTTCGGATCGTACACTTTCACCCGGATGGCCGCATGCGGGCAGACCACGGCGCACTTGTTGCACTGGATGCAGACGGGAATGTCCCACACTGGAATCTCCAGGGCGATGTTGCGCTTCTCCCACTGCGTCGTCCCGGTCGGATAGGAGCCGTCCACCGGCATGACGCTTACCGGCAAGGTGTCGCCGAACCCGGCCATGATTGTCGCGGTCACTTCCTTGACAAAATCCGGCGCGTCGCCGGACACCACCGGAGGCATCTCGATCGTGCTGTTGACGCTCTCCGGCACTTTCACTTCGAACAGGTTTTCCAGGGTCTGATCCACGGCCGCGTAGTTCTGCTGGACGATCTGGTCGCCCTTCTTCCCGTAGGTCTTCTTGATCGATTCCTTGATTGCGGCGATCGCCTGGTCGCGCGGAAGAACGCCGGAGATCGCAAAAAAGCAGGTCTGCATGATCGTGTTCACGCGGGCGCCCATGCCCGTCGCTTCGGCGACCTTGTAGCCGTCGATGACGTAGAATTTGATCTTCTTCTCAACGAGGTGCTTCTGGATGTTCCGTGGCAGTTTGCTCCACACTTCATCCTTTCCGTACAGGCTGTTGAGCAGGAATGTCGCGCCGGGCACCGCGTCTTTCAGCACATCATATTTCTCCAGGAACACCCACTGGTGGCAGGCAATGAAGTTCGCCTTGTCCACAAGGTAGGTCGAATGGATCGGGCGCGGTCCGAAGCGCAGGTGCGACGTGGTCGTCGTTCCGGATTTCTTGGAATCGTAGACGAAGTAGCCCTGCGCGTAGTTGGGCGTATCCTCGCCGATGATCTTAATGGAGTTCTTGTTGGCTCCCACCGTGCCGTCGGCACCGAGGCCGTAGAAGAGCGCCCGCACCACATCGCTTTCTTCCGTGGTGAACGTGGGATCAAAGGCGATGCTGGTATGAGTGACGTCGTCGTTGATGCCGACCGTGAAATGGTTCTTCGGCTGCGGCTTGCGCAGTTCGTCGAAGACCCCCTTCACCATGGCCGGAGTGAATTCCTTGGAGGAAAGTCCGTAGCGTCCGCCGATGATCTTCGGGAAGGATTTTAGCGTCGACGTGCCGGAGGAGATCGCCTCCGAAATCGCGGCCGTGACATCCAGATAGAGCGGTTCGCCCGGGGAACCGGGTTCCTTCGTGCGGTCAAGAACGGCGATCGACTTCACTGTGGCGGGAAGCGCCGCGACAAAACGGGATGCGGCAAACGGACGGTACAGGTGAACCTTCAGGAGGCCGAGGTTCTCTCCCCGTTTGTTGAGATACTCGACCGCTTCCTCAGCCGCCTCGGCACCCGAGCCCATCATGACGATGACCCGCTCGGCCGTGGGTGACCCAAAGTACTGATAGAGCTGGTACTGGCGCCCCGCAACGGACGCGAATTTGTCCATCACTTTCTGCACAATGTCGGGAACGGCAAGGTAGAACGTGTTTACCGTCTCGCGCCCCTGGAAATAGACGTCCGGGTTCTGCGCGGTTCCGCGCATCACCGGATGATCGGGCGAGAGCGCGCGTGCGCGGTGGGCATGCACGAGATTGTCGTCGATCATCGCGCGCATATCTTCGTCCGTGAGCTGCTCGATCTTCATCACTTCATGCGATGTGCGGAAACCGTCGAAGAAGTGCAGGAACGGCACACGCGTTTCAAGCGTCGCGGCCTGGGCGATCAAAGCCATGTCCATCACTTCCTGGACGGAGTTTGAAACGAGCATCGCGAATCCGGTGGAACGGGTGGCCATCACGTCACTGTGATCGCCGAAGATCGAAAGCGCCTGCGCGGCAATGGAGCGGGCAGACACATGAAAGACCGTGGCAGTAAGCTCCCCCGCGATCTTGAACATATTGGGGATCATCAAAAGAAGCCCCTGCGATGCCGTGAAGGTGGTGGACAGGGCGCCTGTCTGCAACGCACCGTGCACCGCGCCGGCCGCGCCTCCTTCGCTCTGCATTTCCGTCACCGAGGGGACGGTCCCCCAGAGGTTCTTCCTGCCCTGCGCCGACCATTCATCTGCCCACTCACCCATATTGGATGAAGGAGTGATGGGGTAGATCGCGATAACTTCGTTCAGCTTGTGAGCGACGTATGCGGCAGCTTCGTTTCCGTCTATCGTAACCATTCTGCGATTCATTGGTTTTCCTATGCCTGTTCAAATGATACAAACTCGGTCGCCGAG
>JAGDMJ010000305.1 GCA_017860555.1 Bacteroidota bacterium | reverse complement strand
TCCCATGCGTACATGCCGTCGCCGTAGTGCCCGACGACGGTGCGCACATGTTTCTCGACATATTTGCGTACTTCATCATAGGTTTTTTTCCGGAGCCAGTCGGGAGTCGTGGTGCGGTACGACCACCAGAGCGGGCGCCCTTCAACCGGGATATTCCGCTGTCTGAGCTGCTTGAAGAGCGCATCACGAAGGTCAAATTGCTTCTTCCCCTCCTCCGGTTCAAAATCTTCGAACACACCGCTGACCAGGTAGTGCGTGATCGTGGCATAATTGAAGAGTTCCGGAAACAGTGAGAGAAAGAGTTCCACATCCATCTGGAAGTATCCCCGCGCGTCGCACCCGGTCCAGAAGCCGGGCCGGTGTCCCTGCTTGTTGACAAGATACCGGGCATAGTCCAATTCAATTTTTTCGCTTCCCCACATCGCGTGAAGGAGGGCTTTCTGGGAAAGCGCTCCGCACCGCTGGCCATCGCTCTGCGCACTTTTTGCATCTGCAAGATACCCCTCGGAGATCGATACGAGCGAATCTGTTTCTCTCGACGGCCGCCAGCCGCTCTTCTTGTGAAGAGCCAGCCGCTTTGCATTGCGTACCACGCGGCTTCTGGCCAGTTCGTAGTTCAGATTCAGCGTCACGTTCTTCCCGGCCGGAGGAAGCGAGTAAAACTCTCCCGCGTTGTCGGCGGTGATGAAGATATACCCAAACCCCTCGACGTTCCATCGCACATTGATGCCGAACTTCTCTCTCCCGTCCGCATCGGAGATCTTGACCGCTTCATTCGAGGCGGTGATATTGGAATGGAACGAATCCCACTGCTCATCGGTGGCGTAGGCCCAGTCCAGCAGATGCGGTCCGCGCCCCGACTGGACAAAATACGGACGGAAACTCAATTCGCCCGCAGCCGTTGAGCGCACAGACGAATCCGATGTGAGGATGGAGGGAGTGGTAACGGTAGAATCCTGCACCACCAGGCTTCCCAATCCGCCCGTCATCCCGGGCTTTTTCTTGTCCTGACTATCCATGCGAATTTTTCCCTGCTTTATTGTCGGATAGGTTCTTCCACTGCTGCCGGATCTTGAGCAGCCGGTCGAAACCGGCCTTCTTTTCCCCCTTCGGGTTCCGCAGGATGCCCCCATTCTCAATGTAGCAGAATGGATCGAGGAAGTCGAACCAGTGCGCCCCTTCGATGAATGGCTTGCTGTACGCAAGCTGGTAGATCCCTTCCAACCAGTCCGCCTGGAGCTCCTCGTCCCACGGGCGATGCCAGATGTACGGCTCCTTGGGAAGCCCGGGCTTCTTCTTGGTCTTCACCGTCAGCTCTGTCGGCCCGGCGGAAGCCCCGATTTCCGATAGATGCACCGGTCTCTTGAAAACTTCGAAACGTTCGAGAAACAGGATGATGTCTTGCAGATCGCGATAGGGGAAATACATCTGCTGGCCGATCATGGTATAGTCAACCCCTGCGTCGGTCAGATCCTTCATGAATTGCCAGGGAGTCCTCTGCTTGTACTTTGCTTCCTGTCCTGACCATTGCTTGAGTTGAACATATTCTGCGTAAGGACAGCAATTATTGATCACGCGGTGGACCTTGGGAGCCGCGTCTCGTGCCACATCGCACGCAAGTTTCGTCAGCTCGATGGTCTGCTCCGGTGTGCACTGCACCTCGTTCGCCCAGTCGTGGAACTCGTTCATGATCTCCCATCCCCACATCCCATCGCCATAGTGCGAGACCATTTCCCGGGCGTGCTTTTCCACGTAACTTTTCAACTGATCGAATGTCTTGTTCTTCAACCAGTCCGGCGTGACCCATTTATGGAACCAGGTGACGGCACGCCCTTCAACCGCAATATTCCTGGCACGCAGTTTCTTGAAGGCGAGGTCCCGCATGTCGTACACGGTCTTCCCTTCTTCCCGCTCGAACTCCTCGATGACCCCGGAGTCTCCGTGGAAGTAGGTGATGGTGGCAAAATCGAACAGCTGGGTGAACAGCTCCATAAAGAGGTTCTCATGCATCTCGTAGATACCCCGGGCGTCGCACCCCATGAAGAATTCGGGACGGAACCCGCGTCTCAGGATATCGAACTGCGCTTTCTCCAGTTCGATCATTTCGCTCCCCCACATCGCATAGAACAGGGCGCTTTGCGAGAGTTGGCCGCAGCGCTCGAGATCGGAGAGGGTTTTCCTTGCGTCGGCAAGATAGCCTTCCGAAAGCGCCATATACCCGGCACTTTCCCGCGACGGGACCCATCCGTCCGAGGAAAACGCTTTTGCACGCTTTCTGTTGCGGGCGACCCTGCTTGTTGCCAGCTCATAATTCAGGTTCAAGGCCAGGCTCTTCCCCGGCCCCGGGAGTTCGTAGAACTCCCCGGCGTTGTCGGCAGTGATGAAAATATAGCCGAACCCCTCCACGTTCCACCGGACGTTAATGCCAAACTTCTCCGCCCCTTCGGTGTCTGAAATCGCAACCCCCTCGTTCGAGGCGGCAATGTTCGAATGAAATGCATCCCATCGCGTATCGCTCGCGTACGCCCAGTCGAGCAGGTGCGGGCCGCGGCCGGCCTGCACAAAAGCCGGCCGGAAAACCAGTTCTCCCCGCGATGTATCAACCGAAGTTCTCGGACGAGTCAGAATAGAGGGAGCTGAGAAAAGCGCTCCCGTGCCGATCGCAGTACCCAGACTTGCGAAGGCCGAGTCTTTCAGGAATTTGCGTCGCGTAATGTTCATTGGAATCCCGTATTAGACGAAATTGCGTTTCACCCGTTTGTCACCTCGCAGTCCTTCACTAGAGCCCAGTGACCTGGAGGACGGTTCCGGACACAGCATCGTCTGGCAATTATCTATCGACCGTCGTCCAACGTCCATTGGTTTTCTTATTGTGGCAGCGTCCACTCGCTGAGCGTTACGGTCATCGTGCAGTCGCCGATACTCCTGCCTTTCGATTCCGCCAGCCAGGTGATCTGCGCTACGGCAGGCTGCTCCACGGGCGCGTGGAGAATCGTCTGCGCCGGATAGATCTGGCCGGGGGCGAGAAGGTAACGCCCCGCTCCCGCCGCTACCTCCCAACCTCGCGGGATCTGAGGTTTCAGGACGACTTCCACCGAGTCCTTCGTGTCGTTGCGGAGGATGAGGGGAAACTGCAAATATGATCCCGCGGCAATCCCGACCTCGGGCTTCACCGTTGTGGCCAGATGTTCGATATTGTGCGCGCGCCAGAAGTCACGGTAGAAGGCGAAGGCCCCGCCCATTTCGATGGTCGTCCCCTGATAGTTCCGCGGTTGGTATCCGCGGGGGGGAGTGAACGGGACCGGAACCGGTGTAATGCCCTCGAAGACATCTCCACGAGGCGTTGCTTTCACCACGGATTTTCCGAAGATCAGCCGGAATGTGCGCATCCAGTTCAGGAATGCCGTGTAGTCTCCGGTGGTTTTCGCTTCGAGTCCCACCTCCGACACATCGCCCTGGGTCAAATGAGGAGTGTGCAGGTCGATTGCCAACCGGTAGTACGGAACCTTTTTCGAGGGAGAGATGCCGGCAATGTCGAACTCAGGCCCTTCTCCTTCCACTGGATGAGAGGCGTCAGAGAAGTAATAGATCTTCTTCGGCTGCCAGGCAGTCAATCCTTCTGCGGCATTGTTGATGTCGAGGCGCTCCCGGGGCACAGCCACCTGTGCCGGAAAAACGAGAGGATCCCCGGCCATGTCGAACGCCTGCGTGGCAATCACGCCGGATGCCTGGTGGTCCCCATGGTTTTCCCCCTGCACATAATTGGGGAGCCAGGTAAGGATCACTTCAGGCCTCGTGAGGCGGACCAGCCGGACAACCTGCTCGAGCACGACCCCGTGCCGCCAGTTTTGCAGCGACTGGAAGACATCCTGCCCCGGGGTGTCCCGCCCGTCGAGGAACCAGATGTTCTGTATCCCAAGCGACGTTGTGGCCCGCCTGGCTTCGATCTCGCGGATGGCGCCCATGGCGTTGTTCTGTTCCAAGCCATGAGTGTTCCCGCCTCCGGTTCCCCGGTTGCAGTAGATCACGGCAACCTGTTTGTGATCATCCACGATCACCTTCGCCAGGTAACCCCCGAGAGCGGTCTCATCATCGGGATGGGCGACGATCAACAGGATATCCGCTTTGTAGCGCGGATCGGGGGGTGGCATCGGAGGCACTTGAGGTACCTGGCCTTTGCCCGGAGCAGAAAACAAGACAAGGGCGGCGATGAGATGTAACGGCACTTTCAAGGCAATATTCCTCTTCTGAGTTGGATGAACTATGCGGCGCCCACGGCATGCCTCCCTCGCGGCTCCTCCACCACCAGTAACCACCAGAGCAGAGCTGAGAGCGCAAGCACACCTGTCGTCATGAATAACGCGGGGAATCCCCACGCGTTGGCTATCCACCCTCCCAGGACGCCGGCGAGCACAAACGGGGAGGTCACCATGTTCGACAGCGCAACGTACGTCGGCCTTTCGGCCACGGAGCAGAGCTCGGCGATGAGCGGAAGCCTGGAGATTCCGCTGAGCGTAAGAGAGGATGCCGAACAAACGAACGATGCGGCATACAACTCCGGCGTCTGGGCCAGGAGGGCCGCTACGCACGCAAGCAGCGTGAACATCCCTGCAAGCAGCATGTTGAGCCGGTGTCCATGATGGTCCGCGAGATAGCCGAAGAGAAGGCTTCC
>JAGDMJ010000304.1 GCA_017860555.1 Bacteroidota bacterium | reverse complement strand
GTGGCAACGCGCATGGGCTCGAGACGGACAATCTGGACGGTGAGAGAGTTCATAGCACCTCTTCTTTCGCTATTGCGACGGGATCTCAGCGCCCCACGAGAGACTCCTGTCGGTCACTCCTTCGGCCAATGTCACCTGAGTCAAGCCCGTCTTGTCTGCCCTGATCACATAGATATGAGCGCCAACGTCTCGTCCGTCCGGCCTGGTAAATGCGATCTGTGAACCGTCGGGTGACCAGCAGAGCGAATGGTTGTTGTTCCCGGGCCATTCGGTCGCGCTGCTCGCGGGGAGCGAGACCAGCGTGTCAGCGCCTGTGCCGGCCGCGTACACGACCACGGCAACGGATGTTGTGCGGCCCGCGTGACGAGTCACCGAGAGCACCGCGATGCTCTTCCCGTCCGGCGACCAGACAGGGGAATGGAGCTCCCTTCCTCCTCCCGGAGGAGGAATCAGAAGATTCGCGTCAGCGTTATCCCCACTAATCATCCAAATGCCGTCTCCCGCGACCAGCAGCTCTCCCGTGGGTGACGCCGACACCGGACCCCGGAGACGGATCCGGGGGTGTTCCTTACCTGAATCGAATACCAGTTTTCTGTCGCGTGCGCCACGCACGGGTGACTGGCGGTACAACTGAATGGAATCACCGTTCGAAGCAAACGGAACGGAAAAGTACAGAATCTGCTTTCCGTCAAACGTCCAGCTCGGAGACCGCTCTCTCCCTTCGATGTCTGAAACCCAATGGTGCTCAGTGGCATCATTGGCCATGATGAAGACATCCTCGGAAGTCGGAACAGTCGTATATGTCGTGAAGGCGAATCTCTGTCCATCCGGCGACACGGCGGGATCATTGATCCGGAGTTTGCTGATCTCCAGTGAACGCCTCATCGCTGTGGCAACGACATACGTGCCGACATACCTGTTCTCCGGCGGGCCGATGCGCTGGAAGACGAGCATCCCCGGGGCGAGGGCGTCGTATGGAATCGCATCGCTCAATGGTGGAAACTCCGGCGGGAACGGCCCCGGGGGGAAGTCTCCCTCGCATCCTGAACTCCAAACGAACAGGCAGACAATTGCCACCACCGCCCACCATCTCCCCACCGCTTTCATGTCTCAGGTTCCTCTTCTGTTCTCTGACTAGTAAACAGCAGCAGGCTTGATCCGGTTTCGACGTTATCCGTCGTCCTGACATGCTCTTAGTCAGGACCCATAACTGGCCGGGCATAGGTCCCGAATAAAAGAGTTTCGGGACGACCGGGTCTTCAGGACGACAACGTTATCTCTTCCTATTCTCCCACATCTCGATCGGCGCTCCATTCTCGGCGGCATTGCTCCAATTCGCCCCGATAATATCCAGGTCACCGTCATCCCCTATATCTCCGACCCGGATATTATGTGAACCGGTTGTGGCAACGATCTGCTTGTTCCATTCCAGGCCATTGCCCCGAACATTATAATAGATGCTCACGCGGTGAGGCGCGGGTGATTGATGCATCTCCGCCGTGATGATGTCCGGCGTGCCATCGTCGTCCATGTCTCCCGTCTTGAACGTGTGCGCGTGCGAAACAGCCGTGTCGACCAGATGCTCCGCCCAGGGACTCGTTTTCGGGTCATAAGCCTCGTACCAGACCAGCCGCCCACGAGCAGTTTCCGAAGGAGCCACCAGAATGTCCGGTCGTCCATCGTCGTTCAAATCGGCGACATGAACCCCGGATTGCCGTGGAGCGGAAGCACAGTAGGAGTGCTCGAGCCACGGAGCCGTCCCTGGCTCACCCGAAGGCAAGGGGTTTTCCAGCCAGACGCCATTAAGGACGATATCCACGTCGCCATCGCCGTCCAGATCTCCCAGGGAAGTCCCCTCGGTGAGACGGACAACGGGAACGAATTTCCTCCACGTGTCGGGATCATGCTGAAAGAAAATGGTCAGCGTATCTTCGCGGACGACCACGTCTGGTTTTCCGTCATCATCGAGGTCGGCCACTTCCACGTCATGAGCATTGGCACTGCCGATAAGATGTTCTTCCCACTGGCCCTGCGCAGGATCAGCGGAGGGTCGGGGATTTTCATACCACCAGACGGAACGTCCTTTCCATTTCCCCTTCGGGATGATCGCATCCAGGTCCCCATCACCATCAATGTCGCCCACCTGCATGTCCGTGGTAAATGATCCGGGGTGAATGTTGAATTTCTCCCAGTCGGGATAGCGGTACCAGAAAATTCCTTCGGTGTTGTCGGTGGAACTGGCTGCCAGGATATCGATGAAACCATCGCCGTCTATGTCGCCGACAGCTTTGCAGTGTGGCTCCCGGGGTCCGGTGGTATCAATGATAACGTGCGTAAACTGGGCGTGAAGAGGGGAAATGGAAAGAAATGCGGGAAACATGAGCATTCCGATCAGGCCGATCATCCATTCTGGGTTTTGGAAGAACCGTTGACTCATGCAACTCCGTTATTGAACGACTTCTCTTGTTTCTGAACGTCCAGGTCAGACCTCTGACCTCAAGCGGCTGATTTTATCATCGGATTCCGAGGATCTTGTGGGTCTGCAGGCTTAGCCTCCACCGTGGATGTTCCAGGCAGTATTGCAGGCAGAGCTCTGTGTTCTTTTCCCGCTCGGCTCCGTCCATGGGCTGCAGGGAGAAATGATGGAAGCGGAGTCCTTCATAGAGCTCCGGCTCCGCGCCCGGTTGCGGATAGACAAGCTTGAGCTCGTCTCCCGACTTGACCAGCAGTTCCGTTCCGGCCTTCGGACTTACGCACACCCAGCTCAGTCCTCGGGGAGGCAGCTTCGTCCCGTTCGTTTCCACTGCAACCTCGAACCCGGCCGCGCGAAAGGCGAGAACGAGCGGTTCATCAAGCTGCAGCAACGGCTCCCCCCCGGTACAGACGAGAAACGCATGCGCGTACCTGCCGGCACTTTCAGGCCACAGCGCACGGGCGGCAGCGGCCAGGGCAAGCGGAGTCTCAAACCGGCCTCCTCCCGGTCCGTCGGTCCCGAAGAAGTCGGTGTCGCAGATTTTGCACACGGCTGCGGCCCGGTCTTCTTCCCGTCCGCTCCAGAGGTTGCATCCTTCAAACCGGCAGAAGACCGCAGGCCTTCCGCTGTTGGCGCCTTCGCCCTGGAGAGTGTAGAAGAGCTCCTTGATAGAATAGCCCATAGGGATACCAGACGTCAGGGGTCGAGAACCGGAAATTTGGAATGGGTGTTCAAGCGTGTTTCATTTTCGTGGCGTCTGCTTGATCCCTGACGGCACAGTAAGGAGCAAATATAGCGAATCAATCTTTCGAACATACCCGAAGGTCTCACTGTAGCGCCAGCGAGGAACTCTCGGAGCTACGGGCTCGATATTCTGCCAGATCCTGGGGTCAAGCTTCTCAACCTCTGCGAGCTCCTTCGCTTTCAGGATCCTCCCCCGACCGGCGTTGTAGCTCGCAAACATGAAGTTATGCCTCTCCTTCTCCGCATCATGGTCGTCCAGCAATCTCCACAGTGTCCTGTTGTACAGGATCCCGGCGGCGATGTTCCATTCCGGATCGTCGATGTTCAAGAACTCCGGATTCTTGGTCTGGATCTCGGAAAAAGTCGTCGGCATCAGTTGCATAATCCCCTTTGCGCCCACCCAACTGCGAGCCTGGGGTGAGAGATTGCTCTCGGCAAGCGCCTGGGCTTTGAAGATGCGCCAGTCGTATCCGGGCCCGAAGAATCGCTTCGAATACTTCTTGAATGTGTCATCGTAGCAGGAGGGAAATCTGGTTCTTTGCGCCGTCGCTGAGACAACACACAAGAAGACAGTCAGGAGAAGCAGGAGACCCCGCTTCACGAGAGTGATCCTCCAATGATGATCGCAATAGAAATGAAAATTGAGCTGATGAAGATGGCAACCGCGATGTTCCCTTTCCTGAGCTCTTCATCGAAAGGAACAGCGGGAGTGAGCAGATCGAAGAGCTTATACGCAATGTACATCAACACCAACCCGCCGATCGCGTACAGAAAATTCAGGCCGACGATGGTCCATTCCATAGCATGCACCTGTCGTTGTGATGGGGAAGACACAACTGGGAGAGCAAGTGCTGTAGTATAGCATCGGCTCGCCAAAAAGTCCAGAGGAGACAGAAGAATTAGGAATGCCAAACTAAGAAACAAGAAATATTGCGATTAATAGCAATTACTCCTCGCATCATTGTCCCTGGAAGGCAGGGCAGCCTCATCACGGGAGCTCGTATATGATTGAAAAGACGAAGATTCAATGTTGGAGGTCGTTCACGAAAGTGGTCCGGGGTGCTACAATCGTTCGAGACGCGAGCGGGCGTCCTTCATTTCGGGCGAAGGGAAGTCCGCATCTTTCCAGATCTCCAGGAATGTCCTGTACTCCCCGGCGGCATCGTTTTTTCGTCCCAGCTGTTCATACGCCACCCCCAGCCAGTAATGGGCTTTGACGGCCGCAATTGGCCATGCCAACCCATCGGCAAGCGTCAGGAGGCTCATGGGAGGAAATGAAATCGGTATCCACCAGGTCGCGCGCTCAAACTCCTCCACCGCTTCATCCACGCGCCCTGCTTTCAACAGTGCTATCCCATACAGGAGTTGGGGAGCGCGATTGGGATAGAATGGTTGAAACCCTTCGCTGAAGTGAGTTACGGCCTGCTCGAATCTCCCCTCCTCCAGATCAGCAAATCCCCTTGCGTACAAATACCGAG
>JAGDMJ010000303.1 GCA_017860555.1 Bacteroidota bacterium | reverse complement strand
AGAAAGGGATCACTCAGACACTGGCAGAGTTCGTGGTTAACACCGGGCCACGGAACATTCCCGAAGAGAGCCTCCACGCCGCAAAGAGGTGCCTCCTGGACTGGCTTGGCCTGGCCTTGGTCGGTTCGGGTCATCGGGCCGTTGCCATGCTGCTTGACGTCCTGGGGGCGGGTGCCTCCGGGGAGGCGAAGGTGATCGGCAGACCGGAGAGGCTCGATCTCCTGAACGCCGCGATGATTCATGCCTACATGGCCCATGTCTGCGATTACGACGATACGCATATCCCGGGGATGGTCCACCCGAGTGCTCCTGTCTGGGCGCCGGTCATCACGCTCTCCACCCGGGTCAAGGTGAGCGGCCTCGATGCACTTCTCGCGTTCATCCTCGGGTACGAGGTAGAAACCCGACTCGGCATGGCGCTGGAGCCTTTGCAGCTGGAGCGGCAATGGCACGTGACCGGACTGGTGGGCGGGCCGGGTGCATCCGCTGCCGCGGGCAAACTCCTGAACCTCACTGTGGAACAGCAAAAATCAGCGTTTGGCATCGCCGGCACCTACGCAAGCGGCCTCCTTGCCGTTTCGGGCTCGATGTCGAAGGGACTGAACCCTGGGAAGGCGGCTCATTCGGGTCTCTTCGCCGCTCTTGCCGCCAAGAAGGGGCTCACGAGCGCCCATGATGTGTTCGATTCCCGCCGCGGTTTCTTCAGGGTGCACGCGGGCCGCACGGATGTCGCTGACATTGTGCTTTCGGGTTTTGGGAAAGGCTATCAGGTCGTACGAAACAGCTTCAAACCGTATCCCTGTGGCTTTCTGGGCCATGCGTCCATCGATTCGATGTTGGGGGTGAGGAAGGAGCATTCTTTCCAGGCAAGCGACGTAAGCCGTATCCGACTCCAGGTGAATCCTCACGTTCTCGACGCCATGGGGGAGCGCTCCCCCCGGACCGGCCTCGAGGGCAAGTTCAGCGTTTACCACTGCGTTGCTTCGGCCCTCGTCGATGGTGCATGCGCCCTCCAGCACTTCACGGACGAGAAAGTAAAGGACGAAAAAATAGCTGCGGTGAGAGGCAAGATCACCTCGGAGACCGTTCCTTCGTTCGGGATTACGGAGGCGCACATCGCGGTCGTCTTGAACGACGGGCAGATCTTCGAGAAGCATGTCACCCGCGCGAGCGGTATGGAGGGAAACCCGCTGAGCGACGAACAGCTGCAGGCCAAGTTCGAAGAAAACGCAAGGACTGTTCTGAACGCGGAGGTGACTGCGGAGGTGGCCCGAAGGGTGTGGAAAATCGAAGCGTGTACCGACGTTCGTGATCTCCTTGCTTTGATGTAACCGGAACCGTCGGACGGCAAAGAAACCCGGACCGGAGAAAGGTCAACACCTGCCTTCCAGCAGGGGTGATTTTGATGAAATCGATGAAATCACGATTGGAGTTGGCCTCGGCGTTGAGCATTCCATCGTTTGCTGTCGTCTTTGCCCTCGTCTATTTTTTTTCCACCCTCTCCCTTCCCGGGATTTCGGTGAACCATCCCCGGTGGGTGATCGTCGTCCTCGTCTTTCTCGGTTCATGGGTGATTGTCTCGGAGGTGAAATCCCACGCAAAAAAACGACCTCAGGCCCCGGCGGGTCAGCTCTTTACGCCCGAGCTCAGGACCATGCTTTCCGTCACGGCCGCATTGCTCGGATTCATCATCGTTGCTCCGTTTTTGGGTTTTTACCTGGCCTCCTTTGCATGGATGGTCGTGACAGGGGGTCTCATCGACAAGGAGACCGCCTGGAAGGGTCTGTGGGCAAGCCTTGCCAGCACCGCTGTTTTCCTGCTGCTTTCCTTTCTTCTCTTCAACAACCTTTTCGCCATAAAGACCCCTGAAGGGATATGGCACTGACGTCGGTCGCTCGCGGGCGAGGGGCGGGGAGAGCCGGCGTGCGGGGGAGTTCGCGCCGGATGGAGTGAAAGGGAATGTTAGACCATATCGCTTTGGCGTTTCCGATCATCTTCAGCCTCAAGGCCTTCTTCTACATCGTCCTCGGCCTGACGATCGGCTTCATCGTCGGCGCTCTCCCGGGGCTGAACGCTTCCAATACGTGCGCCCTGATGCTGCCGATCACCGTTTCGATGAACCTTGATGTGGCCCTTGTCTTCTTTGCGGCGATCTACTGCGGCGCCCAGTACGGGGGCAGTGTCCCGGCGATCATGGTGAACGCACCCGGGGAGGCAGGCTCGGTTGCGACCGCCCTCGACGGCTACCAGATGGCGATCAAGGGGGAACCGGCAAGGGCTGTGGGCATTGCGCGCACGGCGTCCAGCGTCGGGGGCTTCATCTCCGGCGTCATTGTGATCACGATCATCGGTTCCATTTCCTCAGTGGCTCTCAAATTCAAATCGGTCGAGCTCTTTTTCATCGCCATCATTGGCCTCACCATGATCTCCACGTTGATTACAAAGGACGCAAGGAAAGGCTTTCTTTCCGCCGGACTCGGTTTTCTCGTCGCGGCCATGTCCGCAGATCCCTATGGCGGACAACCGCGCCTGACCTTCGGCCTGATGGCTTTCTATGAAGGTCTTTCGTTCATCCCGGTCCTCGTGGGTCTTTACGGCGTGTCGGAGATGCTCCTCCTGTCGAAAAGCAAATCGCTCATGGCTGAAGGCAGCCGCGTCATCACTCGAGACATCGTGAGAGTCCTGCTCGTCGAGGGATCGTGGAACGGCATTGTCGACACCCTGAAAAGGCCCGTGGCGCTGATCAGGGCCACGCTGGTAGGCTTCGGCCTGGGGTTGTGCCCGGGTCTGGGGAATGCCATCGCGAATTTTGTGAGCTATGGGGTGGCGAAATCGGTGTCGAGGAATCCCGAGAAGTACGGGACAGGCTGTCCCGAGGGGATCATTGCGTCGGAGGCGTGCGACAACGCGCTGTGCAGCGGCACCATGATCCCGGCATTCACCCTGGGCATTCCTGGGAGCGGGACAACGGCGATCATGCTCTCTGCCTTCTTTCTGCACGGGGTCATCCCCGGTCCGGACATCATGGTCAAACAGACAGCCGTCGTTTATTCCGTCCTCCTTTCGCTCATCATCTCGAGTTTGCTCACCCTGCCTCTTGGCATCCTCCTCTCCACGCCGCTGCTCTTCATCATGTACCTGAAGCCAAAACATCTCGTCCCGATTGTCCTGTTCTTCTGCACGATCGGAGTCTACTCGACGAACAACTCGATGTTCCACGTGTTCGTCATGTTCTTCTTTGCCCTTGTCGGCATCCTCATGAGATTAAACGATATTCCCATACCGCCCTTCATCATCGCCCTGATCCTGGGGCCCATTGCGGAGCAGCACTTCGTGAGGGCCTACCTGCTTGCCAATGGGGATATCACCTACTTCTTCCGTTCCACCATCAGCAAGGTGCTCATCGTACTCATCGTCGCCCTCATATTTCAGCGTCCTATCAGAAAACTGATACGGAGGGGGAAGGTGACGGCAACCCCGGTGTGAAAGAAAGAGGACGATGGGCCGGCCTGTTCCAAGCATGTGAGCCGTATTTCCAGGCCCGCACCTCACCCTGATGATCAGAGATGTGTATCCTTTACTTCTTGCCCATCTGTTCAGACCACGCGTAGTTCCTGTGGGTGTAAGCCTCTGGAGGCATGAGTGAGGTGACGCCCCGTTTCGCAAGCTCTTCCTCGAATTTCTTTCTGATAAAGGGATCCTCATCCGGGTATTCGATTTGGTCTTTCGCCCGGTCCTCAACCTTCTCCGCATAGCCGTGGAATTGCATCGGGGGATGCATGGCGACGTACCGAGCCGGCGAGCCGCCTGCGTTGAAGTGCTGATGGAACCAGCGGCCGGGCGGCGTGACCATGCTGCATTCATGCCAGGGGACGACGACTTTTTCCTTCCCTTCTTCCCACATGATGGAATACCCTTCGCCGTCAGGGATGATGATCGCCCGACCCGGTCCGTGGCGGTGGGCCTTTTTATAGGTCTGGGCCTGAAAGACCGACATGTGGGCGGATACCTCGGAGTCCGGGAACTGGATCATCACGCTCTTGCTCGCGCCTCCTCTGTAGGCATTCGATTCAACCTTGTCCCAGGCCTTCATGTTCGGAAAGAAATTCCCATACCAGTAAGCCCTGTCTCCGGCATATCCGGAGTCCCCCGGATTCCGCAGCATCCTGGCCTCAGAGTAAAAATCTTCCCGGGCGGACGACGCATCCGGCACGGGATAGGGATTGTTGAAGAAAAAATCAGGATCCGTGATGGCCGACATGGCCATCGGAAGATAACTGTATTGAAGAAGTCGCACAGGTTTGTCTCCCTGCATGTTGCTGAATTGCCGGTGGCAGCCATGGGGAATCAAAAACAGGCTGTGCTGCTGCCACTCAAAGGTTTTCCTGGCGCTGCTGTTGTCATACCAGATCGAAGCAAGCCCCCTTCCTGAAACCACATAGACGACTTCATCGAGAGCAAACGTAAAAGGGGGTGTGGTCTCGCCTGCGGGGATCTCGGTGATTCGCGTGGAGCTGACTCCCTCTTGTCCCACCAGCTGGATGAAGGCCGTCATGCACTGACGCTCTTCCCACCAGCCGAGGCTCAGGTTCCTCAAGTCCTCTATGTAGAATCCCTTGTGGATGGGAACGCCCAGGGATTCCATCCAGTAGTCGTACGTGAACTTCTTGCTCCACATGGCTCGTTGCGGTTTGAAGGGGGTTTTGGTCATCGTCATATCCCTTT
>JAGDMJ010000302.1 GCA_017860555.1 Bacteroidota bacterium | reverse complement strand
AAGGAGCACGGGATAGAGTTCCTGATGGACCGACGACACCTCTGGCTCCGTTCCAACCGCCAACATGCCATTCTCCGCGTGCGTCATCAGATCATCAAGGCGATTCGTGACTTCTTCGATGATCGCGGTTTCGTGTTGTTGGATGCGCCGATCTTCACGCCTGCCGCCTGTGAGGGAACGTCGACGCTCTTTGAGACTGATTACTTCGACCTCGGGAAGGCCTATCTGACCCAGTCAGGTCAGCTCTACGGTGAGGCAGGAGCGATGGCCTTCGGAAAGGTCTATGTATTCGGGCCTACGTTCCGGGCGGAAAAGTCCAAGACTCGCCGCCATCTGACTGAATTCTGGATGGTCGAGCCTGAAGTGGCTTTTTGCGACCTGAATCAGGATATGGACCTTGCCGAGGAATTCCTGGAGCACATTGTGCAATCGGTGTTGAAGCACAGGATGCCTGAGTTGATCACCCTGGGCCGCAATGTGAAGTTCCTGGAGAATGTGAAGCGGCCACTGCCACGCATCACGTATGACGAAGCAGTGGATATTCTGCGAAAGAAAGGGAATTACTTCGAGTGGGGGAACGACCTGGGCGGCGCGGACGAGACCACGGTTTCCGAACAATTCGATCGTCCGGTCATGGTTCATCACTATCCGGCGGAAATCAAAGCCTTCTACATGAAGCGGGATCCGCAAAACCCGAAGCTGGCGCTAGCTGTGGACGTGCTCGCGCCTGAGGGATACGGGGAGATCATTGGCGGGAGCCAACGCGAGGACGATCTGGAACTGTTGCTCGGACGGCTGAAGGAGCACAATCTGCCGCAGGAAGCGTTCGAATGGTACCTGGACCTGCGACGATTTGGCTCCGTTCCTCATGCCGGGTTCGGGCTCGGAGTGGAACGCACCGTCTCCTGGATCTGCGGCCTGGATCACGTGCGCGAGACCATTCCATTCCCCAGGATGATCTACAGGCTAACCCCATAATACCACAATTCGATCGCGGCTCATGCTCCTGGTCACCCATCTACGGAAAGCGTTCGACACCGTGCTCGCGGTGGATGATGTCTCGTTTTCGGTGCAGCGGGGGGAGATCTTCGGTCTGTTGGGCCCCAACGGCGCCGGTAAGACCACCACGATCAGGGTCATCCTCAAGATCCTGGAGCCGGATGCCGGCGAGACTACGTACGACGGCCGAAAATTCTCTGACAGGACCCGTGATATACTCGGCTACATGCCGGAAGAACGGGGTCTTTACAAGAAGAGCAAGGTGATTGATGCGATCCTTTACTTTGCCGAGCTCAGAGGCATGGCGCGCGGGCAAGCGAAGGCGGAAGCCTACCGCTGGCTGAAGCGTTTCGCACTTCTCGAGCACGCGGAGCGCAAGGTCGAGGAACTATCCAAAGGCAACCAGCAAAAAGTGCAATTCATCACGGCGGTGTTGCACGGCCCTCAGCTGCTGGTGCTTGACGAGCCATTTTCCGGCCTTGACCCGGTCAACCAGATCCTCTTCAAAGATATCCTCCTGGAGTTGAAGAGGGAAGGGAAGGCGATCATCTTTTCGACGCACCAGATGGAGCAGGCCGAAAAGCTCAGCGATTCTCTCTGCCTGATCAACAAAGGGCGCGTTGTGTTGGGCGGGAGCGTGCGCGACGTCAAGAAGCGGTATGGAACGAATTCACTTCACCTGGAATTTGAGGGAGACGGCTCTTTCCTCAACACTCTTCCCGGAGTGTCGCGTTCGCTCATCTATCCCAACAGTGCCGAACTCGAGCTCACCCGCGACGCAAAAACCCAGCCGATCCTTTCCGAATTGATCGGAAGGCTGGAGGTGAGGAAGTTCGAGCTTGTGGAGCCCTCCTTGCAGTCCATCTTCATACAGGTCGTCGCAGGCGTACCCGCACCGCGTCAGTTGGAGGCCCTATGAGCAAGACACTTGCAGTTGCACGATGGGAATACCTGGAACGGGTGAAGAGCAAGGCCTTCTTGATCGGCTTGTTCCTGACGCCGATCATTATGGTAGGCATGGGAGTCCTCCCCAGCGTGTTTGCAACACAGGAGGACGAAGAGACCCGGGTGATCGGCATCATCGACCGGAGCGGAGTGACCGCCCGCGAATTCGCCAGGAGGATGGAGGAGCGGTACAGACTGGCGAACGGTGCTCCCAACTACTCGGTTCGTTCCATCGCCGTGGGTCAGACGATTGACCTGGGAGAAGCGGTGCGCCAGGCGAACAACATGGTGTCCAACGGAGAGATCGAAGGGTATTGTGTAGTGGATGGGGACGCCGCACCGGATAGCGTCGTCGAGTATCGTTCCCGTTCGGTGGGGGATTTTCGTGTCGGAATCCGCATGCAGGAGACGCTCAAAGGGATTGTCGCCGAGCGTCGTGTTCTGGCCATGGGGCTGGATCCGAGGGTGCTGAAAGAGTTGGCCGTGAATCTCGACGTCCGCATGGTCAAGCTCTCGAAGGCTGGCGAGAAGGAGGAGGCCGGCTTCGAGAAGATCTTCTTCTCCGCGTTCGTCTTCCTGATGATGATGTTCTTTCTCATCGCGACGTCGGGGCAGATCCTTGTCCGCAGCGTGATCGAGGAGAAGGCGAACCGGATCGTCGAGGTACTCGTCTCGTCATGTTCCCCGACCGAGTTGATGGCAGGGAAGGTGATCGGGCTGAGCGGTCTGGCATTCACGCAGTTGGGCTTCTGGACGATTATCGGCGTGGCGGCGAGCGTGCAATTCGGCATGGAGCTGATCAATCCGGGGCACGCGCTGTTGCTGGTCATCTACTTCATCCTGGGCTACCTTTTCTACGCGGCGATCTTTATCGGCGCGGGATCGCCTCTGACGACGGAACAGGAGGCGCAGCAGGTCAATACATATCTGATCCTGCTCCTTGTGCTTCCGATGATGCTCGCGTTGCCCGCGATGAAGGATCCGGAAGCCCTGTGGCTTCGTGTACTGACGTTCATTCCCTTTTTCACCCCGACCATGATGGCGCTCCGTGTGCCGATCCAGGTGCCCGCCTTGTGGGAGATACTCCTGACCGTCGTGTTGATGATCCTGTCGATCTACGTCGTCATGGTGGCGGCAGGACGCGTGTTCCGCATTGCGATCCTTTCCACGGGGAAAAGCCCGAGTTTCGGAGAGATCCTGCGATGGGCGCGTTCGGGATGAGCATGGCCATTGACCACCGCAGTTCTGGAGGACCGTCTCGATGATTGGTAAGCGCACAACCGTTCTCATCTTCGCTGCCCTTGTTTTCGGGGGCGTCGTGCACGCACAGGTCGTCGCTCCGGACGCCGCCAGCGAGAATGCACTGCGGCGAAGCCTGTTCGGCCTCGGGGTTTTCGGCGGCCCCGCCGGCGGTCTCGGCATCAGTTTCCGGCATCACCTCCCCGCTGCATTCAGTTATCAGGTGACCGGGGGAATCATCAACGTCGACGACAAGCTGAACTACGATATCGGAGTCGAAGCGCAGTATGATCTCGTGCGCGGCCCTTCCGGCCGCTTCTTTGCCGCCGGGGCTGGTTCGTATTTTTACTCGGGGACCGACGGCGTCAACCAGATGAAGGGACCGGGACGGTTTGGTTTGGGCGTGGGGGGGGAAGCGTTCATCGGGGCCGGGTTCCATGCCGCGGCAGAGTTGTTGTTCACCTACTTCACGGACGATACGGTGCTTCCGCTTCCGCAATTCGGCATCTATTACTATTTTTACTGAGCTCTCCTTCGCAACTGTTCCGAAAAGTCGCTATATTGTTCCAGATCAAACCGAATTTTGACCTGTGACTGCTGAATCCCTTCTCTTTTTCTTTCTCGCGGCCTTCGCGGTGACGACTGCCATCCTGATGGTGATGCAGCGCAATCCATTGATGAGCGCTATCTACCTCATCGGCAATTTCTTCGCCCTGGCGGGGCTCTACCTGATTCTCCGGGCCCAATTACTTGCCGTCCTCATGATTGCCGTCTACACGGGCGCGATCATGGTGCTCGTGATCTTCGTCATCATGCTGCTCAACCTGGGAGATGAGGCCCGTCGGATAGGGCCCGTCACGCTGAAGACAAGTGCCGGGATCGCCCTGGTGTGCGGGCTTCTTTGTGAATTCCTCTATATCGTCTTTGTTGCTGATCCGCCGGCGATGCCGGAGCCTCTCGAGTCCGCCGGCCTGGGGACCGTCGAGAGCCTTGGAAGCGCCCTCTTCGGGAGGTTCCTGCTTCCATTCGAGCTGACTTCAATCCTCCTGCTCGCCGCGATCGTGGGTGCGGTGGTTCTTGCCAGGAAGCGCTCGTGAAACTGTTCAGAGGTGCGCCATCGTACTGCGCCGAACAACTGCCGCTGGATCGCGCTGTGCCGGATGAAACCGGGAGGATCGTCCAGAAACGTCCACTTCACATGTAAGAAACTGTCAGGCAAAGTGATCCATGTCCGTTCCGTTGCCATACTACCTGGGCCTCAGCGCTCTCCTCTTCGTGGTGGGAGTGGCGGGGGTGCTCACCCGGAGGAATGCTATTGTCGTGTTCATGAGCATCGAACTGATGCTGAACTCCGTGAATCTCACGCTCATCGCGTTTTCTTCATTCCTTGGAAACGTGAATGGGCAGGTGCTCGTTTTGCTCGTGATGGCCGTGGCGGCAGCGGAGGCGGCGGTTGGGCTGGCAATCGTGATCGCACTTTTCCGCAATAAGCAGACCGTGAACATCAACGAAATAAACATCCTGAAGTGGTAATGTCCTACGAATTCA
>JAGDMJ010000301.1 GCA_017860555.1 Bacteroidota bacterium | reverse complement strand
ATTCTGGGATCACCCATGCGGCCGGACACTTTTCGTGGACAGAACCCGAACCGCCGAACCGTGAACCGAGAACCGCCAACGGTGAAGACCGAAGGATGAACGCTGAATGAGCAGCGGTGACCGGCGAATCACCGGTTCTCGGATCACCCATTCGGCCGGACACTTTTCGAGAACACAACCCGAACCGCCGAACCGTGAACCGAGAACCGCCAACTGTGAATACCGAAGGATGAACGCTGAATGAGCATCGGTGAACGGCGAATCATGGCATTCTCAAAACACTACATATTCTCAATCAATTCCTTGTCCGAGAAGAAAAACCCGATCTCGATTCGACCGTTTTCCGGAGAATCCGATCCGTGAACGATATTTTCTCCTTTGCTCGACGCGAGATCTCTGCGCACCGTACCGGGATCGGCATCCTTCGGATCGGTGGCGCCGATCAGCTTCCGGAAATCCGCCACGGCATTTTCCTTCTCAAGCGCGATCGGAACGCACTTGCCCGAACTCATGAACGTGGTCAGCTCGCCGAAGAACGGGCGCTCGCGGTGGACGGCGTAGAACCCCCCCGCAGTCTCTTTGGTCAATCTCACTATTTTCATCGCCAGGACTTTGAATCCGGCTTTCTCGATCCGGGAAAGTACTTCTCCGGCAAGGTTCTTCTTAACGCAATCGGGTTTGAGGATCGCCAGCGTACGTTCTACTGCCATTATGATTCCTTTCGTTCTGTGTGGTTGTGGATATGAAAGCGTTCTTCAATTCATACGGCCTCTTGAGGAGTGAAAAGAGGACGGTGTGCGAGATGAGCAGAAAATACACGGGAAAAACTTCGTAAAGCGCACGGGCCTCATGGATCGTCCCGAAAAAGATCATGAGAAGGGCAAATGGCACAAGCAGCCATGCTCCCTTACGCAGCACCGGATGCTTGTTTTTGAAATCAAACCAGACGAGAAATCCCAGGACCGCAATCGAAAAGAGCGTCACCAGCGTGTAGGGCATCAACAGCATGTGAAGATTCCCCCAGAGATGAAACTCCACCGCCCCGCCAGGGTTCCCGGCGTAGACGAACATCAGCGTGCCTTTGATCAGGCCGAACACCAGGACATGCAGGGCAGCATGCATGGCGATCCGCGGAGGCGGCATAACATGTCGGGAAAGCAACAGGAGCGGGAGAAGAAGCAGGACCATCGTCTCCTTGTTGACACACCCGACCGCAAGGACGGCATAGTAGAGCAGCCAACGCTGCCTGATCATCAACAGGAACCCGAGCGTAAAGAGAAGCAGCGCGGGGAAATCGTATATGTAATGCGTGCCAACGAGAAAAAACGGAGGAAGAGCAAACATAGCGACAAGCGGGACAAGAGCGATCGCCTTTTCTTCCGCGGCGTACAACGAAGCGAACAACGTCCTGAGTACGAAAGGAAAAAAAAGAAGGGAAAGGAACGAGAGAAGGAAAGCGATGATATACTCGTTCACGTACCGCAAATCCCATCCCAACCGGCCGGCCTCTTTCTGCACCTTGGGGATGGACGAGAGCCTGTCCTTCACAGCCGCGGAAATGTCAGCGGGGATCGCGGAATGAATTGTGCGCGTAAGAAAGGGAACGAATGCCCGTTGCGCGAAGGGATTATGGGCAACCCCATAAATGAGACCTGAGAGTGTCGACCGCGGGTCCCCGTTCACGGCGGTCATCTCCGACTCGGCCCCCCAGACCCAGATAGCAAACACGATGATTGCTGCGGCCGTGTAGGCGAACCCTATGGGACTTCTGTTCCCCGCATTCCACATCACGCGCGCTTGCGCTTTCGTGCGATGGCCTTCGGCTTTCGCCGGACGGACGGCTTTTTCTTTCTTGGTCGGGAGGGCTTCTCGAGAAGTCCCTTCTTTCTCAGCACACGCTCCATCGTTTCGCCGATAAGCGCAGGATTCTCCACAACGCGGATGCCCGCGGCGCGCATCGCTTCCATCTTTTCCTGCGCCGTCCCTTTCCCTCCGGCGATGATCGCCCCGGCGTGCCCCATGCGGCGCCCGGGAGGCGCCGTACGTCCCGCGATGAAACCGACAACGGGCTTCCGGAACTGTTTCTTGATGTACGCTGCCGCCTCTTCCTCCGCCGTGCCGCCGATCTCTCCGATCATGATCACACCGTCGGTTCCCCTGTCAACATTGAACAACCGGAGGGCGTCGATGAATCGGGTGCCGATCACGGGATCACCGCCGATGCCAATACACGTCGACTGTCCGATTCCCCGCTCCGACAACTGCCAGACTGCTTCATAGGTGAGGGTTCCGCTTCGCGAGATCACCCCAACTCGTCCCTTCTTGTGAATGAAGCCCGGCATGATTCCCACCTTACACAAACCGGGAGAAATGACGCCGGGGCAGTTCGGGCCAATCAACCGGATGCCTTTGGACTGGACATACTCGTATGCTTTCAGCATGTCCCGCGTCGGGATTCCTTCCGTGATGCAAACGATCACGCAGATGTCCGCTTCCGCCGCCTCCAGGATCGCATCGCCTGCGAAGGCCGCAGGAACGAAGATCACAGAGGTGTTCGCCCCTGTCGCTCTTACCGCTTCCGCGACCGTGTTGAACACCGGTATCTCGAGGTTCAGCGGATCCTTGTCGTTCCCCTTGTACTTCGTCCCTCCCTTGCCAGGCGTAACTCCCGCCACGACGTTCGTGCCGTACTCCATCATCTCCCTGGTATGGAAGGTGCCCTCTGCCCCGGTGATCCCCTGGACGACGAGGCGCGTTTTCTTATCAACGAGAATGCTCATAGTCTGCGACCTTCAGAATTGTTTGTTCGTCGAATTGTTTTCCTATGAACTGCACGCCAATCGGAAGTCCCACCCTGTCCTGGCCGGCCGGAACGCTGATCGCCGGAACCCCCGCGAGGTTCGCAGAGACGGTATACACATCAGAGAGGTACATCTGCAACGGATCATCCACTTTCTCGCCGACCAGGAATGCCGTCGTGGGAGCCGTGGGCATCACGATGCAGTCCACGGCCTGAAACGCATCGAAGAAGTCCTTCTGGATCAGGCGCCGTACTTTTTGCGCTTTACGGTAGTACGCGTCATAGTAGCCAGCCGAAAGGACATACGTACCGAGCATGATGCGCCGTTTGGTTTCCTCGCCGAACCCTTCGCTTCGGGACCTGACATATGTTTCGACAAGGTCCTTCGCTTTTTGTGAACGGTATCCGTACCGCGCACCGTCGTACCGGGCAAGATTCGACGAGGCCTCCGCGGTCATGAGAATGTAGTATGCGGAGATCGTATAGCGGAAATGCGGCATGGAGATCTCACGGACAATCGCCCCCCCGCTTCTGAGATGGTCCAGCACCTTCTCCACAGCCTCCCGGACCTCCGGCTGCACTCCTTCCCGAAGCACATCAAAGGGAACACCGACGTTCACCCCGGCAACATTCTTGTCGAGTGCATCAAGATATCGCGGCACCGGCACGCGCGCGGAGGTGGAATCGTTCTCGTCGTGTCCGGCGATCACTTCCAGGAGGCGAGCGGCATCGGCAACGGAATTTGCGAAAGGTCCAATCTGGTCAAAGGACGACGAAAGAGCCACCAGTCCATAGCGCGAGACACGCCCGTAGGTGGGCTTGAGTCCGACAATGCCGCAGAACGAAGCGGGCTGCCGAATCGACCCGCCGGTGTCCGTACCCAGCGCGGTATGGGCCATTCCCGCGGCGACAGCCACACAGGAGCCGCCGCTGGAGCCGCCGGGCACCCGGGTTTCATCCACCGGATTCAGGACCGGACCAAACGCCGAGTTCTCCGTGGAGGATCCCATGGCAAACTCATCCATGTTGGTCTTGCCGATCAGGATGGCGTCTTCGGAGAGGAGTCGGCCGATGACGGTTGCGTCATACGGGGAGACGAAATTCTGCAGAATCCGAGAACCGCAGGTGACCCGCTCTCCTTTCATGCAGATAACATCCTTGACGGCGACGACCATGCCGGCAAGCTTCCCCGCATGCCCCCCGGCGATCTTCGCATCGATCTCCCGGGCACGCGCCAGCGCACGGTCATGAAACAGAGAAAGGAAAGCATTGAGGTGCTTCCCTTTCTCGATCGCGGCCAGGTATCCGGCCGTGACAGCCTCGGCCGTGGTACTTCCCCGCAGGAGCGCGGCGCGCGTGCTTTCGAATGTCGTCTGATGGGTCAAGGGCAATGGTCTGAAGTAACAGGTACGCGTATCCGGCAACTCCGGTGGGTTTGCCCGAGCGACTCAGGGCGAACGCAAGGCAGCACGCCTGCCTGGGGTTCGCATACTCTCCCCGTACGTCGACGGTCACAGCTTGGTGGAACGCTCGATGTCTTTGGCGATATCCTTGGTGGAATTCTCGATGTCCCGCTGGACGCTGTTCATCGCGTTCCGGAATTCACGGATTCCTTTGCCGATGTTCTTGCCGAGCTCAGGCAGTTTCTTCGGTCCAAAGAAAATGAACACCACAAAGAAGATCACCAGAATCTCGGTGCCGCCGATGTTGTCAAACATAGGCCTGGCCTATCCCTTCTTCTCGTCCGCTGGTTTCTCGATTTTCCTCGAATCCTCATCGTCGGTCTGGATCTCGCGCGTGGCCTTCCGGAACTCCCGGATCCCTTTGCCGAGACCCTGTGCAAGCTCGGGAATTTTCTTTGATCCGAAGAAGACCAGCACGACAAGTGCGATCAGGATGATTTCGGTGGTGCCGATGTTGCCCATAACGATTATCTCCTCCCGCTCTCCGCGGTCGTTAGTGAATGTGCAGAAAAT
>JAGDMJ010000300.1 GCA_017860555.1 Bacteroidota bacterium | reverse complement strand
TCCAACCAGTATCTCTTTTTGAACGGCAGGTTCATCGTCAACCGGAACATCAACCATGCGGTCTTCTCCGCCTACGAAAACCTCCTGGTGAAGGGAACGTTTCCGTTCTTTCTTCTTTTCATTGAGGTGGATCCCCGCCGCGTCGATGTCAACGTGCACCCGTCCAAGATGGAGGCGAAATTCGAGGATGAACAGGGGATCTACCGCGTGGTCTCCACCCTTGTCCGGAAAGGCCTCGCGGCGGCGGGCGGGGGAAGTGTTCCAGGCCTCGCGATAGGGCAGAGGGACTGGGCCGAAGGGGGAGAATCGCTCCGGTTCACGCCTGCCCAGCATGTTTGGCCCGGCCCGGTGGACCGCGCCACGGGCGAGATCTTTCAGCCGCCGGCCGGCGGAGGAGACATCTCCGCCAGTCTCCTGTCGCCCCCTTCGCTCGAGGCGGCTTTTCCCTCCGCGCCGATGCAGGGCATCGATCGGGCGGCAGAGGATCAGTCCGCACTCATCTGGCAGCTGCACAACAAGTATATCCTGTCGCAGATCCGGAATGGCGTCATGATCGTGGACCAGCACGTTGCCCACGAGCGGGTGCTGTACGAGCGGGCATTGCGGCGTTTTGCAAACGAGCTGCAGACAGCCCAGCAGCTCCTCTTCCCTTACACGCTTCAGCTCGTTCCCGGCGACTACGCGCTGCTCACGGAGCTGCTGCCGCATTTTGCGCTCCTGGGGTTCGATATCAAGTTGTTCGGAAAGAATACGATAGTGATTGAAGGTGTCCCGCCCGACGTCAAGGGTGGACAGGAAGAACGGATCGTGCAAGACATCCTCGGTCTTTACAAAGAGTACCAGCAGCACTCACCGATGGATGTGCGCGACAACCTGGCAAAATCGTTTTCATGCAGGTCTGCCATCAAGGCCGGCGACCCGCTGAACGAATCGGAGATGCGCGCTTTGATTGACCAGCTGTTTGCGACCAGCATGCCGTACGTATGCCCGCACGGCCGGCCGATCGTGCTCCGTATCTCCATCGACGAACTGGACCGGCGGTTTGGACGAACTTAGGCGGAAGGGGGAAACACAGGATGGACTCGAAAAAACAGTGGGAGGAAAAGGCTCGCGCGGCGACTCGCGGGCGCGAGGCGAAATTCACGACAGTAAGCGGGGAACCGGTAGAGATGCTGTACACGCCGGAGGACATCGCCAGCATCAACTATCACTCGGAGATCGGTTTTCCGGGGGAATACCCGTACACGCGCGGCATACACCATTCGATGTATCGGGGACGGCTCTGGACCGTGCGGCAATTCGCCGGCTTCGGTACGCCGGAGGACACGAACGCGCGGTATCACTATCTGCTGAGCCATGGACAGACCGGGCTGTCGGTTGCATTCGACCTTCCAACGCTGATGGGGAGGGATTGCGACGATCCTGTGTCGGAAGGGGAAGTCGGGATTTGCGGCGTGTCGGTGTGCTCCCTGGCGGACATGGAGATCCTATTCAAGGGCATCTCGCTTGCCGGCGTCTCTACGTCGATGACCATCAACGCCCCGGCAGCAATGATGCTCGCTTTTTACATTGCTGTCGCCGAAAAGGAGGGAGGAAAGCCCGAACAGCTTCGTGGAACGATCCAGGCGGACATTCTGAAGGAGTACATCGCGCAGAAGGAATGGATCTATCCTCCCCGGCCGAGCATGCGCATCATCACCGACATGATCGAATATTGTGCGCGTGAGATGCCCCAGTGGAATCCCATTTCGGTAAGCGGGTACCACATCCGGGAAGCGGGTTCCACGGCGGAGCAGGAACTGGCCTTCACGCTTGCCAATGGGTTTGCCTATGTCGAAGCCGGCATCGAGCGTGGACTGGCAGTCGATGATTTCGCGCCGCGGCTCTCCTTTTTCTTCAATTCGCATCTGGATTTCTTCGAAGAGATCGCGAAGTACCGGGCAGCGCGCCGGATCTGGGCCAAACGGATGCGCAACACATACGGGGCGAAGAATCCGCGCTCGCTGGCGCTCCGCTTTCACACGCAGACCGCGGGATGCACGCTCACGGCCCAGCAACCGGAGAACAACATCGTGCGCACCGCCTTCCAGGCGCTTGCGGGAGTCCTGGGCGGCACTCAGTCGCTTCACACCAACTCCATGGATGAAACGCTGGCCCTCCCGTCAGAAAGGGCGGTCAAGATCGCTCTGCGCACGCAACAGATCATCGCGCATGAAACAGGCGTCGTGAACACCATTGACCCTCTGGGGGGCAGCTATTTCGTTGAAGCCCTGACGACCAGGATGGAGGAGGAGGCCGAGCGGTATTTTGAGAAGATCGACGCCCTGGGAGGCGTGATCCCGGCCATTGAGCAGGGGTTTTTCCAACGTGAGATCGCGGAAGCGGCGTACCGCTATCAGCTGGAACTCGATAGGAAGGAAAAGATCATCGTCGGCGTGAACGAATTCGTGGAAGACGACGAGCAGATCACGATACCGATCCTGGAAGTCTCTCCCGAGGTGGAGGTCAAGCAGAGGCGCCGGGTCGCCGAAGTGCGCAATTCACGGGATCAGGCCGAGGTGACCCGGACGCTCGAGGAGTTGCGGCGCGCTGCCGTCAACGGGACGAACATCATTCCCCCGCTTCTTGCCTGCACCCGCGCATACGTCACCCTCGGCGAGATGTGTTCGACGCTGGCCGCCGTTTTTGGCCTGCACGAGGAAGCGGCAGTTTTCTAATCAGACCGCAAGAGCATCAGGGCATGATCATGAAACGATCTCGCGTTGCAGTTGTCAAGACCACCCCGGCCACTGTCCTCGACGATTACGGGAGACTGGCCGAGCTGGCCGGCATGCGCTCCGCGCTGGATCCGGGAGCGCCGACGATTCTCAAGGACAATATCTCCTGGCACTTTCCTTTCCCCGCTGCCAACACCACCCCGTGGCAGCTCGAGGGAGCGATCCTTGCACTGCGGGCGCAGGGGTACCGGCAAATCTCGTGCGTGCAGAACAAGACGGTTGTCACCGACGCATTCAAAGGCGAAGACCTGAATCACTATCGTCCTCTCTTCCGGCAGTATGACATCCCTGTCCTCTTCAATTTTCGTGAAGAAGACATGCGATGGACCGTCTACCGCCCGCGCGCACGCATGCATGCGCTTGACCGGATCTATCCCGAAGGGATCATGATCCCTGACTATTTCGAGGGAAAGAACATCGTCCATTTGCCGACGGTGAAGTGCCATATCTATACGCAGACGACCGGGGCGATGAAGAACGCGTTCGGCGGCCTTCTCAATACCAGAAGGCACTATACCCACTCCTGGATCCACGAAACGCTTGTGGACCTTCTTGCGATCCAGAAAGAGATTCACAGCGGGGTGTTCGCGTTGATGGATGGCACGACTGCCGGGAACGGTCCCGGTCCCCGGACCATGATCCCGGTGGTCAAGAACTACATCCTGGCGAGCGAAGACCAGGTGGCCATCGATGCGATCGCGGCAAAGATGATGGGATTCGATCCATTGCGCATTCCATACATCCGCATAGCCCAGGAGGACGGGCTTGGAACGGGAGACCCGCGGGAAATCGATGTGGTGGGCGCGGATATCTCCGGCGAATCTTGGAACTTCCATGTGGGGAACAACGGGGTCAGCCTGTTCGGGAATTTGGCATGGTTCGGGCCTCTCAAGGGACTTCAGAAGCTCTTCTTCCGAACTCCGCTCGTGCATGCCTTCATCCTCGGGTCTGAAACCTATCACGATTACTACCGCTGGCCGGTCAAGGACCGGCAGGTATTTGAGGAGTGGAAGCGACGGACTCCGTGGGGGAGGCTGTTCACCGACTACGAGGCTCGCGAACAGTCGGCGGGATCGATGTCCGGGGTGTCCGCATGACGGCTAAGTCCCGGGCTGAAGCGGTCCTCTTCGCGGCGACGTTGATTTGGGGGAGCACGTTTACAGGAGTGAAGCTGATCCTTGGCGAGCTCCCAGCCATACAAATGGTGTTCTGGCGGATGGGGTTTGCTACGCTTGTCGTGTTGCTGATCTCCCGGGGCAAGCTTTTTCCCATCCCCGTAGGCCCCCTCGCCAGGGGAGTGATCCTGGGCATCCTGCTCTTCCTCGGATTTGTCACGCAGAACATCGGCCTGAACTACACGACGGCTTCGAAGTCGGCGTTCATCACCGGCCTGATGGTCGTCTTCGTTCCGCTCCTCCAGTTCATCGTCGAACGGCGCGCGCCAAAAATAGGAAACGTCGTCGGCGTCGTGATCGTCTCGGTCGGCCTCTGGTTTCTCACGTCTCCGGAGGGTTCGGGATTCAACGTGGGGGATGCCCTGACGCTCTCATGCGCCTTCCTTTTCGGGGTTTATATAGTATATCTGGATGTGGTCGCCGGTGAGCTGAACGCGATGCAGCTAACGTTCCTGCAGTGCTCCACCAACGCGGCATTGGCGTTCGTGGGGACTTTGCTGTTCGAGACTGTGAGCTTTGGCTGGTCCGGCCGGACGGTCGCCATCCTGGCCTACCTGACGATCTTCGCGACGGTGCTCACGACCTATACGCAAACGCGTTATCAGAAAGACACCACGCCTACGCGGGCAGCCGTGATCTTCAGCATCGAACCGCTGATCGCGTCGGTGATCGCCTATTTCGTCCTGGGCGAACAGATGGGAGAGCTGGGAATTCTCGGGGGTGGGCTGATAATTCTGGGTGTGCTCACGTCAGAGCTCTCAGACCTGGTCCCGGGACTGAACCGCTCGATGGATTGGACCGAGAGCCGGGAAGTGAGGATGGGGCCCTGA
>JAGDMJ010000299.1 GCA_017860555.1 Bacteroidota bacterium | reverse complement strand
GACTACTGTTCTGTATGTTCTCGTCAATTAAAAAGCTTCACTTCGTCGGCATCGGAGGCATCGGCATGAGCGGCATCGCGGAGATCCTGATCGACGAAGGATTTGCGGTGACGGGTTCCGACCGGGCGGCGAGCGACAACACCGAGAGGCTGGAGTCGCTCGGCGCGAAAGTGTATATCGGCCACGATGCGAAGAACCTCGAGCCCGAAGTGGATGCGCTGGTCTATTCTTCCGCCATCGCCCCCGACAATCCCGAAATGGTGGAAGCGCGCCGCCGCAAGATTCCCGTGATCCGCCGGGCCGAGATGCTCGCGGAAGTCATGCGGCTGAAATACGGCATCGGCATCGCCGGCACGCACGGAAAGACTACCACCACGTCGATGGTGAGCCTGATCCTGATGGAGGGGGGCATCGATCCGACAGTCATCGTGGGCGGACGGTTGCATGGCCTGGCCGGCTCCAACGCACGGCTCGGCAAGGGGGACTTCATCGTGGTGGAAGCGGACGAATTTGACCGCTCCTTCCTCTCGATTACTCCCACGATCGCGGTGCTGACCACGCTGGAAACCGACCACCTGGATTGTTACCGGGATCTGGAAGACATCAAATCCGCATTCATCCAGTTCGCGTCGAAGGTTCCGTTCTACGGTTTTGTGGTGCTCTGCCTTGATGAACCCGCGTTGCAGGACATCATGCCGAAGATCAAGAAAAAGATCATTACCTACGGCCTGAACGGCCAGGCGGATCTGCAGGCGGTCGATATCGTGCATAAAAAGAATGTCAGCCGCTTTACCGTGGTGAGCGAAGGGCGGGACCTGGGGGAGATCGAGCTTCAGATCCCCGGGAAGCACAACATACAGAACGCTCTTGCCGCGATTGCCGTCGGGCTGGAACTGAAGGTGCCATTCGACAAGGTAAAATCGGGCATCGAGAAATTCACCGGCGTCTTCCGGCGCTGGGAAGTCAAGGCGGAAGTGGACGGCATCACTGTCATCGACGACTATGCGCATCATCCCACCGAGATCCGGGCCACGCTGGCCGGGGCGAAGTCGGGCTGGCGCAGGCGGGTGATCGGCGTGTTCCAGCCTCATCTGTATTCCCGCACGCGCGATTTCTACGACGACTTCGGCCGTGCGTTCTTCAACGCCGATGTGCTGGTCCTGACCGACGTCTATCCTGCCCGCGAAGAGCCGATCCAGGGGGTCACGGGAGAATTGATCGCCAATGCGGCGAAGCAGTACGGGCACAAACAGGTGCATTATGTGCCCGACAAGAAGAACGTCCCGGATTTTCTCAAAAGCATCGTGCAGCAAGGGGACATCGTGATCACGATGGGAGCCGGGGACATCTGGAAGTTCGGCGAAGAATTCGTCAAGAAACTGAAAGCCACCGCCTAGAGACAGACAATGGTCTCTCTGTTCGACATACGGCGTCGGTTCAAGGGCACCATCAAACTGGGTGAGCCGTTGGCAAACTATGCCTCGCTTGGCATCGGCGGGCCGGCGGACTACCTGTTCGCCCCGTCATCGCGTGAGGATTGCGTGAATGTGGTGACGCACCTGCGCGAAAGCGCAATCCCGTTTCTCTTTGTCGGACGGGGGAGCAATCTGCTGGTGAGCGACCCGGGATATCGCGGTGCGATGATCATGCTGGAGCCCGGTTTCTCCGGCCTGCGGCTCGAGCGGACGACGGCGGATGAGGCGCTCGTTCATGCTGCGGCAGGCGCCCGGCTGGCCCGGCTGGTGGACTTCTGCATTGAGCACGCCCTCCAGGGAGTAGAGACGCTTGCGGGAATTCCGGGCACCGTGGGAGGACTCGTGATCGCGGGCGGACCGCGTGCAATCCGGCTCCCCGACGGATGCCTGGCCCAGGCAGAACTCCTGCGCGATGCCGAAGTGATTGTCACAAAGGATCCGGAAAAGTTCTCGTACCGCAGGAGTGGCGTGGGACGTGACGTTGTGCTGGGCGCGACATTCCATTGCGTACGAGGCAACAGGGAACGGCTGATGCGTCTTCGCCGGCAACTCCTCATCCGGCGCAACATGGAGCGGCCGCTGAATGTCGCAAACGCGGGATTCATGTTCCGCGACGCTGAGCGAAAGGAGGCTGCGGGCCTGGTCCGGGAGGCGGGCATGCAAGGCTTCAGGCAGGGCGCTGCCGCGGTGTCCGAGCGGCATGCGAACATGCTGCTGAACCTGGGCAACGCCACAGCCGCCGATGCGCTCAATCTCATCAGGTGGGTCCAGCGCGCCGTCCGGGAGAAATCCGGCATACAGCTTGCGCTTGCGATCCGACTGGCGGGTTTTGAGGAAGAGCCCATGCGGGAGGTTGCATGAGGAAAGAGGAAATGCAGGAGCCCGCGCGGCGTCCGCGCGCGGCAGGGCTGGTGATGGCCCTGTTGCTGATCGCCACGGTGGGGGTCGCACTCGGTGCCAGTCTCTGGACGCGCGATCTCGTGGTGAAAGAAGTGCGCGTGGGGGGAAACCGAATCGTCTCTTCGGGCGAGATCTACGCCCTTGCCGCGATCCCTAAGAACCATCGGCTCTATGAGGTCGATCTCAACAGCGCACGGAAACGCGTTCTGGCGAACCAGTTCTTCCGGGGTGTTTCGGTCAATCGGGACGTCCCCGACCGGATCTCGATCACGGTCGACGAGCGCGTGCCGATCGCGGCAATTGCCGGAGAGCGGATGCTCTACATTGACGCCGACCGCATGGTCATGCCGCCGGCGCGATCAGAGTTCATTTTCGATCTGCCGGTGCTGACGGGCGCCATTCCCCAATCCGAGTGCGTGCCGGGGAAGCGGGTGACATCGGAATTGTTCATCGAGGCATTGCAGATCGTGTCCGTAGCGCAGAAGATCAGCGACGACTTTTTCCGACTGATCTCCGAAGTGCATATTGACGCGGGGGGGAATATTGAGATTTTCACATCGGAGTCGGGCGTACCGGTGCTCTTCGGGCGGGGCGACGTTGCGGGGAAGATGGTGAAGCTGGACGCGTTCTGGAATGAATTTGTCCACGAGCGGGGCGCACAGGAGTTGCAGTATATCGACCTCCGGTTTGATGATCAGGTTGTTGTTCGTTGGAACGAGGCGAAGGAATTTGCATCGCATCGATGACTCTTGCAGAAGGGGAAAAGGGCTTCGTGCAAGAATGTAACCGAAGGATCTCGCACTTCAGCGAAAGTCATTAAAGAAGGATTCTCATGGAAAACCATATAGTGGGCCTGGATATCGGGACGACCAAAGTCTGTGCAGTGGTCGCCGGGATGGATGAGCATGGGAGGATTAACATCCTTGGTGTCGGGCGCAGCCCGTCCGACGGGATGACCCGCGGGGTGGTCACGCACATTGACCGAACCACGAATTCCATCAGCAATGCCGTCCAGGAAGCCGAGGCGCAATCCGGCGTCAAGATCGGCTCGGTGATTGTAGGGATCGCCGGCGATCACATCCAGAGCTTCCAGAGCCGCGGCGTGATCGGCATCAGCGGGCCGGACCACGAGGTGACGCAGGCCGACATTGACCGGCTCATCGAGGATACCAAGCGCGTGGCGTTGCCGGCCGACCGGAAGATCATTCACGTCATCCCCCAGGAGTTCATCATCGACGGGCAGGACGGAGTGTATGATCCGCTGGGAATGTCCGGCATTCGGATGGAAGCGAACGTGCACATCATCACCGGTTTGGTGAGCGCCGCGCAAAACATCTACAAGTGCGTGCAGCGTGCCGGGCTGGAAGTGGGCGACATGGTGCTCGAGCCTCTGGCTTCCAGCTACGCCGTACTTGATGACGAGGAGAAGGAAGTCGGGATCGCGCTCCTGGATGTCGGGGGCGGAACGACGGACCTGGCGGTGTTCGAGGAGCGGACCATCCGTCACACGGCCGTGATCGGGATCGCGGGAAAGAAGGTGACCGACGACATCCGGAAGGTGCTCGGCATCCTGAATGATCAGGCGGAAAAGCTCAAGAAAGAGCATGGATTTGCCTATGTCCCCGCGGTGCTGGACAACGAGCCGATAGTGCTGCCCGGCGTGGGCGGGCGCGCGCCGATCGAGATCGACAAACGGCTCCTGGCGCAGATTATCCAGCCCCGCATGGAAGAGATCTTCGAAATTGCCGCCATGGAGATCAAGCGCTCCGGGTATTCGAAGCACCTGTCGGGCGGCGTGGTGCTGACAGGCGGCGGGGCGTTGATCAAAGGCACGGCCGACCTCGCACGTGACGTCCTCGGCATGCCCGTGAAGATTGGCATACCGTCCGGTTTCTCGGGCGGCCTCGTCCGAGAGATCGAGAACCCGGCCTATTCCACCGCGGTCGGGCTTGTCTATCATGGACTCAAGTATCAGGATAAAGTGACGCAGACCGGGCCAGAAAACAAGAAGGGAAAGCGATCCATGAGCGGTATGGTCGGGAAAATGAGGGAATGGTTTGACCAGCTCTGAGCAAAAGATTTGAAAACTGTCTATCCCACTCACAAAGGAGGTACACCGTGATCGAACTCGATAATGGCCTCGATCGTGGCGCGAAGATCCGCATCGTCGGGGTTGGCGGCGGCGGCGGCAATGCAATCAACAGCATGATCAACAAAGGGCTGCATGGCGTCGACTTTTTCGCCATCAACACTGATCTGCAGGCGCTGGAGCGCAACCAGGCGCCGAACAAGATCCAAATCGGGAAAAATTTGACGCGCGGCCTCGGCGCGGGGGCGGATCCCTCGATCGGGCACCGGGCGGTGGAAGAGGACCGTGACGAGATCTCGCGGGCTCTTGCCGGGAGCGATATGGTCTT
>JAGDMJ010000298.1 GCA_017860555.1 Bacteroidota bacterium | reverse complement strand
GTCGCAATAGGGTCCTCCTCACATTGTGTGATGAAATGAGAAAAGCCATTCATCCGTTTTCGGATGAAGGGCTTTGGGATGAGTCAGTACAAAAGTGATTAATTAAAAGATGTCAGAACCCTCAGGAAAACGGAGTGTTGGCAATTCGGCGCAGGCAACAACAAGCACATACCCCGCTTACTCCGTTCATGATTTGATGTCCCTTCGGGTTCATAGGTGTTATGGTGGATCCTGTCAATATAACCACGGGGGGGAGGGAAGAAGTTCCGGGGGCACAATGAGGGGCAGGTCCCTTGGACACTCGCATTGAATTTTCCGCAAAGGATGAGGTTTGCGGGAAAGATGTTCAATTTTGAGCACAATCGGCGTTTTTGCTGAAATTCCGCAGACGCATATCCAGGGCTCGCGCAGCAGGAGGTATTTGCCCCCCAGCGTTCCACCCTGATAGTACAGTCTGTCGAAACGAATCCTACAATGCCCCCGCCTTCCCCCTCGGCCCTATCTCCCCGAACGGAATCGCGACGAACCCTGGCAACTCTCGGTATACCACCGACCCATCTTTCAACCGGAAATCCATTTTTGCGGCATCCACGAATCCGGGATCCTGCTGCGTGATGTAGTTCTCGCCAAAATCGCATTGTGCATGCTTGGCCACAAGCCGGTAAGTCTCTTCATACCGGACGAGCACGTTCTGGTCAAAGACGTTTCTGCGCGGGCGCATCCCGACGTACGTCTTCCCATCCGGCAGGAGGTCAAGCCAGTCCTTCAAGTTCGGATATCTGACGCTGTACGGTGGAGTTGTGATGTCGATGGCCTCCGTCAATCGCCGTGTGTACACACCGTTCTTGCCGAAGAAGTAGGGAATATCCCGGATCCCGAAGTCGTACCACATCGACTTCAGCTGGTAGGCGGGACCATACCCTTCAATGAAAATGTTGTTCCGCACCACGATGTCATGCCCGCCGTTGCTGTACACCGTGCCATAGGAAGCGACGCGATAAAAGACATTCCCTTCCACCAACACGCCACATGTCGCGTCGTCACAGTATACTCCCATGGTCCACTTCCTGTCCGGGCGGCCCACGTGATGGAAGAAATTGTATCGGACGATGTTTCCCTGATCACTCGGATCTCGTCCAAGGTACCATGCCGATGCATCGTTGGAATTTCTTGCGACATCATGGATATGGTTATACTCGAAGAGATGTTCGTTCCCATGCACCAGGATCGCCTGGAGATCGCCATTGTAGATCTCGCTATGGAGAATCCTGTTCCCGCATCCGTCGATATTGATGCCGGCAGCCCCTGCTTTGTTCCGGCGGTCGAAGTCGTGGATCCGGCAGTCCGTCACCTCATTCCCCCCGGAGACAAGATCTTTCTTGCTTCCCCCGCCGAGAATGATCCCTCCTGATCCGGTGGCATAGACCTCGCACCCTGCAATGACATGATTCCTTCCCGCCTTGCGATCCCAGGCGGTGTTGCGATAGTAATGAGAATGAAAGCTTCCCACGTCTCCCGAAACCGGGATCCCGGCATAGTCATCGGCAGTGATATGCGGGAATGTCTGCCGGGCGCCCTGCCCCAGCATGATCCCGACCGTTCCGATACTCCTCACGGTGCAACCCTCGATGCGGTTTCCTTCACCCCCTTCCATGTAGATCCCGAGCCCCCTACCGCACTCGACGATGATCCCCCGGAGCGTGACATGCGAGCAGTTATCCAGGGCGAGAAGAGGCTGCTCAAGCACGGAGACGTTGATCCTGGCATGCCGGAGATCGGATGGCGGCCACACATACACTTTTCCGGTAGAACGGTCCACGTACCATTCACCGGGCTCATCCAATTCTTCCAGCAAGTTCAGTGCGACATACTGGTTGAAGTTCTCCCCGCTCCCGAGTCCATACATGTGGGGCGAGGCAAAACGGACGACTCTCCGGACAGTGTCGATGGATGCAACGAGGATCTTGTCATCCGCAAAGCCATGATGAAAGAACCCCTGAAACCACACATCGGATGTTCCCGCCCAGCGGGCATGACGCGGATCGGTATAGCGAAAAGCTCCGGGACGATTGGTATAGTCGCCGATTCGGGGAATAGATCCCGTATCGATGACGTCCCCCATCAAGACGGCTCCTGAGTTGGGATAACGTGCAAGGGGCAGTACGGTGTCATTCCAGAAAAGCTCCATGGGGGCTGCGACGACGGGCAATCCATGTCCGAATTGCCGGTGCCGGCCGTAGTCCGTGACGCCAAGCTGTTTGAGATCCGCCTCGACCACGTTGCCCCTGGCCACTGGCGGAAATCGCCTGAGAACCTGCCGGTCGGCCACCGGATGGAACGCGCCGGGAGGGACCTCTTTTCCCCCGGTGATCCGTACACTTCCTTCGGCGCTATAGGTCACCGGCCCCTCAGGAGTCCCTCCGTCCGCAGAGTCAATCCTGAAAGTCGATGAAAGCCTGTAGATGCCCTCCCCGATGATGATGGTCGCCCCACCCGCCGGCAACTCTGCCGCCTTTCTGAGATCCCGTAGGCCAATCCGGGCGCGCTCGAGGGAACGGAACGGTTTCTCGCGGGTACCAGGGTTCTGATCGCTGCCGGAAGGGGAAACAAAAAGCTCCATCCTGGCTGGAGGAGAAGCAAGAAGCGCAGACAGCACGAGCAAGGAAAACAAATGCATGAGAGTCCCTCTATTGTTGGCACCGCAATGTCAGAATGCCGAAAGGAGGAAGTGAGAATGATTCTCCTGCCTCTTCCCCCTCCGATTCTTCCGGCGAGCTGGTGAACACTTTTGGGGGTTTGAGACTTCCCCATGAGATCGTAAACCGCGACGGCCGCGATGAAACATTGAACAGGCGTATCATAATTGCCTTCCTATCCCTGGCTGGCACGATCGAGGTAACAACCACGTCCGGTGAGCTCAATTCAAAGAGCGAGGATGGATAGGCATCACGGTCTGTCGCCTGCCGAACCAGGAGAGGCTGGCTTTGTTCGATCCCCCGGCGGTAAGCATCGGTGGGACTGAAGCCGTTGTGGGGAAAGAGCGCATACGAAAGCACCGATGTGCCTCCCTGGGATGCGGCGTAGTTGGTGTGCCAGTAGTTGTTCATTGCATACGAAAAGAACAACGTCCCGGGCCCAATGGAGTCCCGCCAGGTCCGATAGCCATTCGCACCGATGGTCTCATCCGTCATTCGGCCGAGTTCCACCAGCGGCGACTCGATCGTCGTCCAGGTGACTCCCGTCCTCCCGTTCGAAACATCTGCCCACCGGCCGGCCGAAAGAAAGTCCATGCATGCTCCGGGAAGCTGATCAAGAGATGGCCGGATAATTCCCCATCCTCCATCAAGATGAAACTCGCCGCCAGGGACGTTCAGCGGGAACCCGAAGTGAACACTCTCCTTCTCCCGCACTTCCGTCTTGTCGACGATGTTGACGATCTCGGCTTTGTTGATCCCTTCAATGAGCGTGATTTCCTGGATCAGCGACTTGCATCCGGGCGCTTCGGACACGACCCGCAGGGTCCCAAGAAGCGGCCCGGGTTCCTTGATCTCGACCTCCTTGACGCGATTCATTTGCATGGCTTTCGGATCCCGGCCGGGGACATAACAGTACTGGTTCAACCCGGGAAGCGTCGACGTGTCAGCCAACTCCACGCCCGCACCTGTCTTGAAACTGCGGATGGCACCGGTCTCCTGGTCCAGTATCACGGAGATAAGGCCGTTGTCCAGTCCGATCTGATTCACCCTGACACTGCCGGCTGAAGCGGCATTCCCTTCCTTGACAAAATACCGGAGCGCGCCCAGGGGCGGCACATCCTTCGCAACGAAGGCCAATCCCCCGTCTGAAAGCCGTTGCGACGGAATGGACGTCCCGACCGCATCCACAACCCTGTCCCCCGCCCTTCGCTCCCCGGGAGGCAACACGACAAGACCGGTCCTCTTCCAGGAAGCGGTGTTGATGATATCCACCGCATTCCCTCCCGTCAGGGAAGAGAGAGCAAGCGAGAGGAGGCGGTCCGATTGTTCCCCCGCATCGAGGGCAAAGCGCTGCTTCACCTGCCACTGAGCGACGGCAAACGGGCTTTCGGGCTCACTGATGCTATTGTGAGCACCCCACGTGTGCTCATCGAAGAGGAGGACGTTTTTCCACGCATTGACAAAGGCCGGGCTGTCGAAGTCCATTTTTCCGTTGATGGAGTTCAGGGCTTCTGCCTGCACCAGCTTTTCGGAGGCCCGCCGAACGATCCCCAGTTCTCGGACCGTGGAAAGGGCGCCATCCTCCCAATACGGCGTGATGTCGCCGGCGTGCGAAGGAAGATCCTTTCCCCAGCGCCGCTCAAACTCTTCGAACATCTGCGTGGCCGTGGCAATGATGATCTTCGGAGAATCGTACTTCGCATTCCAGGATTTCACGAAATCGGGGAGCTTCGGATCGGTGGGCCCATTGTCGGCCACGATCGTGTAGCGAAGCTGAACCATGTCGTATGGATACTCCTTTTCATGCAGTTCCCTGAGATAATCAAAGATGTGCGAGGCCGTGTTCTCCCCCGCTTGCCCGGCAATCCACGCATGAAACCAGGAGTACCCTTTGCCGGCCACCCAGAGCAGAAGCTTCTCCTGTCCCGAAGGTGAAACCCAGTAGAACGGTTTGTCGCCCCAGGCCCGGTTAAACCTGCCCACCCGATCTCCCTGGTCGGGCATCGTCGGTACGAAGTTGGGACCGCTGGAGAAGTACTTGATCCCGCCCTGGACGAGCGCGGGAACCGTTCCCCAGACGTAGCCCGGGATATCGGTAATCATGGCGTTATTGATCTTGATACCATACTTCTGTTTCAGGGC
>JAGDMJ010000297.1 GCA_017860555.1 Bacteroidota bacterium | reverse complement strand
CAGCTTGAGACGAATGAGGGCCAGATAGTCGAACTGTGTTATGAGCGCATATTCGGTGACGGCCTTCTTCCCTGCTTTGACGACCGCCATTTTCTTCCTGTCCGATTTGCTTCGTCCCAGGTCGGTTTCAATAAGTCCGCCGGGCGGATCCACTTTTCCCCAAACGATGGCCTGGTACTCCCTTCCAATAGTCCGGCGTGCGAACTGCCGCGCGAGCTTCGCATGGACAGTTTCGGTCTTCGCGACGACAAGGAGCCCCGAGGTGTCCTTGTCAAGCCGGTGCACAACGCCGGGACGCATGGCGTCATTGAGAGTTGAGAGGCGGTTACAGTGGAAGAGCAACGCGTTGACCAGCGTGCCGGTGTAGTTGCCGTAGGCCGGATGAGTGACCATGCCAGCAGGCTTGTTGACGACCAACAGGTCGTCGTCCTCGAAGACAACATCGAGCGGTATCTCTTCGGGCAGCGCCTTCTGAGGAGGAGGCCTGGGGAGCGTGATGTGGATGACCTCCCCGGGGGCGACCTGATGACTCGGACGCACGGTCTTCCCGTCGACGAGCACGGTCCCTTCCTTGATCGCCCTCTGCACCTTGGAGCGGGTAGCATTTTCCACATGTGTGGTCAGGAAGACGTCGAGGCGTTCCTTTCTTTTCCCAGGGGGAACAAGGATGTCGAACTCGTGCGGCATGAGAATCACGACGGAGACGTTGACTTCTGAAAACAGCGTTCAAGCCCCTGCCGGGGTAACTTCGGTTCATCGTCCTGACCGGTGGCGGGCTCGCTTGGGACGAGCGCGGTCAGCCGAGCAGACTCACTCCCCGACCGGCGGCTCTGGTTCGCGGGTAATTCCTGTCGGCCCTCGCTCCCCAGCACCTGTCCGGACCGGAGCTTCGCCGCCCGGCTTAACCACCGGCAACTCATCACCGGCGATAGCGGTTCGATGGGTAAAGAGCAACAGCATGACGCCCAGGGTCACGGAGGCATCGGCGATATTGAACACCGGCCAGCGGGAGAGATGGTACCCCCAGATCGTGATGTTGAAGAAGTCGAGGTCGAAGAAGTCCACGACTTTCCCGTAGAAGAGCGGCGCTTCGTCATAGAGAACGCCATAGAAGACCCGGTCAATGAGGTTTCCAACGGCGCCGCCAAGAATCATGGACAGCGCGATGCGGAAGCCCACGCGCTCATTCCGGGTTCGGTACAGATAATAGACGATAGCTACGCTGGCGAGGATGGAGAAGATCGAGAAGTAGAGTTTCCCCCCGACGTCGATGCCGAAGGCCATGCCTGGGTTTTCGATGTAGGTCAGCCGGAAAAAATCCCCGAGGACCGGCCTGCTGGAGCCATACGGCATGCCGGGCCAGGAAATCCCCACGGCAGATATGTGAATCCCCTTGACCATCAACTTCGTGATCTGGTCACAGAGGATGATGATCCCCGAAAGGATGAGAACCCGCACGCGCTATTTTCCCTTCTTCTTGGCCAGGGCAAGCCGTCCGCGCTCACAGGGCACGCCGGTGTTCTTGTATTCCGCACACGTCTGCGCCGTCGGCACGGCCTCCAGCCGCTCTTTCGGCACGAGCAGTCCGCAGGCCTTGCAGACACCATAGGTCTTGGCCTCGATCCGCGCCAGGGCATCATCGAGCTGGTTGACGAACTTGCTTCCACGCGAAGCGAAAAGGAACGTCTTCTCCCGCTCCATCGCGTCCGTGCCCTGTTCCATATGGAGAGAATAGTTGGAACTCTCGCTGATGTACTCGCCGGTCGTCACATCCATCATGCTTTCCTTCAGTGTGTCCAGCTCTTCGACCGTTTCTTTCCTCCGGGTGAGGATGAGTTCCTTGAAGCGCTTGAGCTCTTCGGGCGGATATGACTTCGTTTCCTGGATCTCCATTGGTTCCGCTTTTGTCCCGGCGGCCTTCTTCACCTTTGCATCACGTGTCACTGCTCTTTTCACCTCTGCCTTCCCTTTCCTGATCTGCCGGCCGCGGGCCACAGGCTTCTCCTTGGTGCTCCGGGTTTTTTTTCGTCCAGCGGTTTTGGTACCCTTTTTCGCCATGGGGGCCTCGTGTTGTTCGGGATAGTTAATTGCGTGCGCACCGTTCAATGCCGGCCTGGACAGTGGTGCCGTTCAGGTCGAACGTTGATGAAAACTCTCCGTCCTGGTATCCTTGGGAGAGTCTGGCAGCGAGCGTTTCATTCTGTATGTATGCACGCATGGATTCGAGCATCGCCAGCACGTTGTCGGGTGCTTTATAATAGATGTTGATCCGGTCGGTCACCTCGAACCCGGCGTCCTTTCGCATATTCTGGATCCGGTTCACAAACTCCCGCGCCGTGCCCTCGGCAATCAGGGCATCGTCCAACCCGGTATCCAGCGCGACGGTCAGTGTACCGTCCGATTCCACCAGCCATCCGCGGATATCCTCGCGGACGATCTCCACATCATCCCTGCCCAGCATGCAGCGAAGATCGCCGGCCAGGATGGTCAGTGTTCCGTTTTGCTCCAGTTCCACGATCTCCGCCGGCGTCATGTTCTTGATGCGCTCCGCCACCGGCTTGACGGATTTTCCGAACTTTGGCCCGATCGACTTGAAGTTCGCTTTGGCCCGCTTGTGCACGATCCCGGAGTCGTCGGTCACGTATTCGATCCCCTTCACGTTGATCTCCTCCAGGATCACATCTTCCATCCGCTGGACTTCATGCCGCTCCCTTTCATCGGCGATCGGCAGGATGATGCGCCTGAGCGGCTGACGCACTTTCAGGTTCGATTTCATCCGCATGGCCCGCACGAGCATGACGATCCGCTCGGCTCGCTCCATGCGAGTTTCCAGTGCCACATCGATCGCCGCGGGATCTGCTGCCGGCACGGTCGCAAGGTGAACCGATTCATGCTCCTCACGCCGTGTGACGCCGTTGAGGTTGCGATACAGCTCCTCTGCGAGGAAGGGGGCAAACGGTGCCATCAGCTTAACAACGGTGACGAGACAGTCATAGAGGGTCTGATACGCGGCCGTCTTGTCCTTCCCCATCTCGCTTTTCCAGAAGCGCCGCCTGTTCCGGCGCACATACCAGTTGGAAAGCTGGTCGATGGTGAAGTCGCTGACGCTCCTGGCGGCCTTCGTCACGTCGTAGGCCTCCATGAAGCCGATATAACGCTCAGTCAGTGAATTCAGTTCCGAAATGATCCAGCGGTCGATTTCAGGCCTTTCCGCAAGCGGTACCGACGATCCATCATAGGTGAACCGGTCGATGTTCGCATACATCGCAAAAAACGCGTACGTGTTGACCAGCGTTCCGAAGAACTTTCGCTGCACCTCGCCGAGCCCGTCCTCGTCGAACATCGTGGGGCGCCAGGGAGGACTGGTCGTCACCAGGTACCAGCGCGTCGTATCCGAGCCGTACCGGGCTAGCACGTCGAAGGGATCCACGCTGTTCCCTTTCGACTTGGACATCTTCTGCCCTTCCTTGTCCAGGATGAGCTCGTTCACGATCACGTTTAGATACGCCGGCTTGTCGAAAAGAAACGTGCCGATCGAATGAAGCGAGTAGAACCATCCGCGCGTCTGATCGATCCCTTCGCAGATGAAATCCGCCGGATATTGTTCGCCCGACTCGATACGTTCCTTGTTTTCGAACGGATAGTGCCATTGCGCAAACGGCATGGCGCCCGAGTCGAACCAGACGTCGATCAGTTCCGGCGTCCTGCGCATGGTGCCGCCGCAGACGCAGGCAAACGTCACGGCGTCAACGAAGGGCTTGTGCAGATCCACCGGTTCGGCGACGCCGGCGCCCTGCCGGAGTTCTTCGATGCTGCCGATGCATCGCTGCTTTCCGCATTTCTCGCAAACCCAGATAGGAAGCGGCGTTCCCCAGAAGCGATCGCGCGAAAGCGCCCAATCCTTGTTCTCCTCCAGCCAGTTGCCAAAGCGCCCCTCCCCCACTTCCGGCGGAACCCAGTTGATCTGCTTGTTCAGCGCGATCATCCGCTCCGCGTACTTTGTGGTGCTGATGTACCAGGAATCCCGTGCGTAGTATAGCAACGGCGTCTTGCACCGCCAGCAGTGGGGATAACTGTGCGTGACGGTCTCTTTCTTGTAAAGGATGTGCCGCTCCCGGAGGTCACGGATGATGTCCAGGTCGGCTTCTTTCACGAATTTGCCGGCGAACGGCGCAACTTCCGGTCCGAACTCGCCGCTCTTGTCCACCGGGTGGATCGTGGGAAGATTGTATTTCTTCGAGACCTGATAGTCGTCCTCGCCGTAGGCAGGGGCGATATGCACGATCCCGGTACCGTCCTCCGTCGTCACGAAATCCCCTTCGATCACGTAGAAGCCCCTTCGGTCGACAGGATGGAAGCTGAAGATGCGCTCGTATTCCTTCCCTGCCAGGTCTCTTCCCACGTACCGCTCAAGGATCGTGTATTCACCTTCCAGCGCCACGAGCCGTGCTTCGGCAAGGATCAACTTCTCCCCTTTGTGCTCCACCTTCACGTAGGGAATGTCCGAACCAACGGCCAGGGCAACGTTCGAGATCAGCGTCCAAGGCGTTGTGGTCCAGACAAGGAACGAAGTGTGCGGGTCTTCCTTGAGCCTCATTCTGACATAGACGCTTGGATCTTTCACATCCTCGTAGCCCAGCGACACCTCATGCGAGGAGAGAGGGGTTTCGCAGCGGGGACAGTACGGCTGGATCTTGTATCCTTTGTAGATCATCTCCTGGTCATAATAGCGCTTGAGCGCCCACCAGACCGATTCGATGTAGGAGTTCTCGAACGTGACGTAGGGTTCGCTGAGGTCCACCCAGTATCCCATCTGCTCCGTCATGCGCTCCCAGTCCGCCTTGTAC
>JAGDMJ010000296.1 GCA_017860555.1 Bacteroidota bacterium | reverse complement strand
CGCACCAGTTCGAAGTATTCCGGCGCGTTGGGCTCATCCATCTGGAACGTCCGGTTGGTCGTCTGGTCGCCCCAGGCATCCTGCAATTGCTCCGCGACCCGGAAGATATGCGGGATACCCAGGACGGGACCCACGCCGGAATCATAAAAATTGTAACCGATATTGCGAGTCGGTACAGATTCGTCTCTGGTTCTAGCATTGAGTGCCTGCCCGGGCTTCAGCAGCGGGATCACCGACGCCACTTCAGCCTGCGAGATATAGCCGGAGCCATAGTTCATGGAGACCTCGGCTTGCAGGCCGGCATCCCTGGCGCCGTCCTGTATGGTGGACATGAATCCGACGACCCGGTCGGCATAGGATCGTTTTTCGCACCACGACGGACCGTTCTGGCCCGGATAGAGGCTGACACTCCAGCAGATGCCGCCGCCGGAATCGTTGGTCAACAGGGAAAAGACCTCAATGGGCGCCTGCCGACACAATTCCGCCACCGCCTTGCGATACATGGCCAGCACTTCCGGCTGGTCGATACAGGGCGCATAATAGGTATGGCGTGCGCGTCGCGGATGCTCGCAGCGCGGACCGCGCCATTCCGGATGAGCCTGATACACCGCTTCCGGCAGCCACGCCGGCTCTTTGCCGAAGAACGCCGCTTTCAATCCCAACTCTTTCAGTATGGCACAACGATCCTTCACGATCTGCAGGTTCTTCTTCGCATAGTCGGCAGGCAGGAACGGCTTCAATTCCTCCGGCACCACCACCTTGAATATCGATGTGACGAGCATGCCCCAATTGGGATACGGATCGTTCAGATCCAGTTCCCACTGCCAACGGCTTTTCGGGAGGTCGCTGATCGCCACGTGGGTGGCACCCAGTTCGACCGCCTGCATGGCCAATCGACGGAACTCCTCCGTACTGTTGGTGGGACAGGTAAAAATCACCTTCTGCTTTGAATCCATTCGCACGGCTCCTTGATTATTGTCTTCTGCCACAACGGAAAGTGGGAACAACAGACACAGAACATACAGTGACACAGTGATCATTGAGACTCTTCCTGGCACCATGATCTTTTCCTTCGATGAGAGGATAGCAAGATAGGCGGAACGGGGGAGAAACGCAAAGGCAAGTGATGCACCCACGCAGCCCGCCTTCCTATTTGCCCCCGCTCATCAGGTCGCTTTTTTTCCCGGCCGCCGACACCAAGGCGCCGGGTTGACATTCGTCATAGAGCAGAGTATCTTTCCCCTGCATTTTTGCAGCTCGATAAGGGTCCTTCGTCACCGTCTGTTCTCTATCCTCACCATGAGCCACACAAAGAAGAACAAGCCCATGAAACATACCTTCAAAGTATTCATAGCTGCTCTTGCAGTATTGGGATGTAACGCCCAGACAAACGTGAACACCGGGATGAACAGTTCTGTCAGCGAGGGGGAATTTACGGCACAAATCAACGAACTTACACTATGGTACAAGGTTTCCGGCAGAGGCCCGGTCTGCATACTCCCAACACCGGGATGGGGTCCAAGCAGCGAACTCTATTACCTGAAGTTAACGCCGCTTGAATCAATGTTCACCATGGTCTATCTGGATACCCGGGGATCGGGCCGCTCGGAGCGGCCTGACCCGCATACATATACAATGAAGCACTTTACAGCGGATATTGAAGGGCTCAGGAAACATCTGGGAATTGAGACCATGTGGCTGATGGGACATTCAGAGGGGGGCCGCATAATACTGAACTATGCGTCCGAACATGGCGATCATGTGGAGGGGTTGATCCTGGTGGATGCGCCGGTGGGAAACACATCAAATGACAGCGGAAGAATCAAACGCATGGAATTGAGAAAGAACGAACCCTGGTTTGACGGCGCTTTCAAGGCATTCCAAAAGTTTCCTGTGACGCAACAAGAATTTGACAGTTATATGAAGAACATAACGCCGTTCTTTTTCTCTTCCATCGCAAACCTGGAAAAGAACCGGGATGTATTCGAACGGACAACTATGTCGTTCGCTGCCACCCAGGGGCAGAGTCAATCCGATCGATCATCGGTGGATCCTGCCACTTTCCTGCCCGTGATGAAGATACCAACTTTAGTTATTGTCGGTAATGATGACTTTGTTTGCCCACCATCCGCAGCGGAGTATTTGCACAGAGAGATCCCTAACTCGAAATTACTCGTCATAGAGAACGCCGGACACTTTCCCTGGTTAGAACAGCCGCAACAATTCTTTGACGGCATTCGGACGTTTCTTCCTAAACTGGGCTATTCAGAGAATTAACATGACTCGATACCATAGCCAAGAAAACTCGGGATTCCTACACCTTCTGGCCAAGCCCGACGTTTCTTTTGAGCCAGGAGCCATCAGCCTCCTTCACGATCCCGTAGCCGTCCGACACTGATGCTCCTGTGACCACGACATCGCTGCCCATGGCCACGCGCAGTTCATTGGCGCTGATGCGATAGGGCACATCCTCGTAAATCCTTCTTCCATCACTGAGACGGCGAAGAATCCATTAGCGAATCAGCAGGAATTTCTTCGTGGCCATGTAGCTCCCTGCCTGGAGCCGGTAGAAATAGACGCCACTAGCCAGGTTGCTCCCGTCGAACTGGACGGAGTGGTGTCCGGCGCCAATCTCTCCACTGACCAAAATGGCCACCTGCTGGCCGAGAGAGTTGAAGACTGCAAGAGTCAGGTGCGAACGATGTGGGAGAGCATATTGGATTGTCGTCGTTGGGTTAAAGGGGTTGGGGTAGTTCTGGAAAAGGGCAAAACGTTCAGGAAAACCACCTCCGACACCGATGTCGACCGTGATTTCCGAGAGGTCCCTCTTCCAAACGCCAGACGATGTGGTTGCCGCCCACAGGTAGCCGTTCGCCGCGACCATGCTCTGTATCCCAATACCCGGCCGAAGAAGGCCACTGCTGATGTCCGTCCAGCTCATGCCAGAATCACTGGAGACATAAGCCCGGCTCAGGCCCGTGCCGGCAAACAGATTGTCGCCGTACGCGCGGAGCGCCAACACATTTCCTGCTTCCGGAGAAATCCCGACGGTGGCAGGCATCCAGCTATCGCCGTTGTCTGTCGATCTGTAGACACCGCTCGGCATTGCAGCAATAACCACCGTGCCTATACTCGCCAGGTCAGAGACATAATGAGCAGGGATGCCGGGACTTAGAACCGCCCAGTCGGCGCCCTGGTTTGTGCTGCGATAAAGACCTCTCCACGTGCCGGCGAATAATGTGCCGGACGTCGCGAGAAGTGAAACGGTGAGCGTATCGGTCAGCCCATTTTTTGAAGGGAGCCAACTATCACCGTTATTTGTGGACCTGTAGACTCCGCCGGATGTGCCGGCATACAAGGCCGTGCCGTCATCTGTCATTGACCAGACTGTTTGTGCCGCACCGGTGAGGCCGCCATTTGCCGGCGTCCAGGACACGCCGCTGTCGGCGGATCTGAAGACGCCATAGCTGGTCGAGCCCATGTACACATCACCTCCCCGGACCCACAGGGAGTATGCCGGGTTACCGACAAATCCACTATCTGATCGTAACCATGTGTCACCGTTATTGGTCGTGGCGTGAATCCCGTCATACACGGCGGATATCACTTTCCCGCCCAACGCGGCGATCCCATAGTTCAGTGAGCTGACAATCCCTCTCCCTGAGGCGGTCCAATGCAACCCCCCGTTGGTGCTCAACGAAACAACACTGCCACCGTACGTGCCGACAAACAGCGAGTCTCCTTTTGCGACCACTGCACGGATGTTCAAGTTATCGAGACCACTGTTCGTAGGATCCCAGTTGACGCCATCATCTGTTGAGCGAAATACCCCTGATCCATACGTCCCCCCAAAGACCACCAGCCCATTCTCGAACAGAATTGATACTCCTTCTGATGTCAATCCACTTGCCGCCTGTTCCCATGATGCTCCCCCGTCCGTGCTGCGGTAGACCCCCGCCCTCGTGCCGGCAAGCAAGGAAGTTGATGTGCCGACCAGGGTGAGGACGTGCAATCCATCTCCTGCGAGACCGCTATTCACTGGACTCCAGCTTGCACCGTAGTCGTCGCTCTTGAATACACCTTGATCCCATGTCGCCACATAGACAACTGCGCCACGAAGCAGGATGGCCGTTACGACAGTGTCTGTCAGGCCGCCGTTCACTTGAACCCATGTGTAGCCATTGTCATAGGACCGGAACACGCCTCGTGATTCACTTGCGGCAAACATCACCGAGTCGCCGACCGTGAAGCTCCCGATATGGACTTCCGCATCAATACCACTACTCGATCGTTGCCACGTCATACCGTCGTCTTCGGACCGGTAGATGCCATCATTTCCGGTGCCGCAAAACACCGTCGAACCCTTCTTCGCGAGAGCGGACACTCCTCCCGTCTGAGGCCCGAGACCAACATCGCTCCGGATCCAGGTCCCCCCTCCGTCCGTGGATTGATAGACCGTATAGGCCGCAAGAAGAATCGACTGGCCCGTATTCAGGAGTGAACTGGCAAATCCCCCTTCAGGCCCCGAGGTTTGGACCCATTGCCCCGACGATTGGCCTGCAATGGCGATCGCCAAACCCAGCAGCAGCTGAACCCGTGTTGCGAGAAGCCTTCTTCCGATGAGGATAGCCATCACAGGCCTCATTAGTGTGAGGATGAATTGCTGCCTGTACCAAGGGCCGTCATATTGGTCCCAACAACGGAGTTATTCAGGACGAACTCACAGCAGAATGCGGAGAAAATAAGACCCGCAGGAAGATGTGGGGAGTGCAGATAGAGACAAATTGCAGGTGCGCTTCCGAAGTCTAGGCGCGGGTAAGGCTTCCCGCTATCTTACCTATGGTACGCTTGGCTTGAGTGTACAGATCAGACG
>JAGDMJ010000295.1 GCA_017860555.1 Bacteroidota bacterium | reverse complement strand
CTAGATGTTTGTTCCAGTTGCTGGTGTAGGGTCAGCTTTCTTTTCCTCCGCTGCAGGGGGAGCGGGCGGAGCTGGCGTCGGTGCACCTGCCGGAGCCGCTGGCTGTGGCGCGGCTCCGGAGGGAGCCGGAGTCGCCGGCCTGGGGGCCGCGGGCTTCGGTGCGGCGGCCGCGGCAGCTTTTTTGGCGGCCTGCTCTTTCTCGTGCGCAGCCAGCTTCGCCTTTGCCTCGGCAACGGCATCCGGCGTCATGACCGCGAAATTATAGATGAGAGACTGACGGTCATATTCGGAGAACTCGTACACGTCCGTCATTTTGATGCACTCGGTGGGGCAAGGCGGCACGCACAGCCCGCAGTAGCAGCACTTGGCAATGTCGATGTCGAACCGGGGCACGTACAGACGCTTCTTCGTCCCCACCGATGTCAACCCGAGGTCGACATCGGGCGTGGACTTGACCGTCTCGATGGTGATGCAGTCCACAGGGCAGGCCATGGCGCACTGATCGCAGCCGATGCAATCATCCATGTTCACGTACAGCCGGTTCCGGGCCCGGTCGGGGAGCTGCAAACGGACATCAGGATACTGGATCGTGACTGCGGGAGTGAACAGATGCCGCCAGGTCACTTTCATCCCGATCAGCACGGTCAGGACGCCATCCCAGATGTTCTTGAAGTATTGACTCATGAGAAGTCCTTCGAGTACAAATCCAATTTACCTTGACACGACCGTCCCCCAAGCCCGTACAACGGAACTCATCGCGCCAGCATCACCCAGAATCCCACCCCGATCACGATCAGGAAGGAGAACGGGATGAGCACTTTCCATCCCACGTACATGAGCTGATCCACGCGCAGCCGGGGCAGCGTCCACCGCAACCACATCTGCACAAAAATGAACAGCATGCCTTTGCCCAGGAACCAGAGCGCACCCCACCATGGGCCCGACAGGAACTCGCCGAAGGGGCTGTTCCACCCACCCAGAAAGAGCGTTGTCGCGATCGCGGAGACCGCGAACATGTTGGCATACTCGGAGAGGAAGAGGAGCGCGAAACGCATGCCGCCGTACTCGGTATGATACCCTCCCACCAGCTCCGACTCCGCTTCGGGAATGTCAAAGGGGGTTCTGTTCGTTTCCGCGAGCGAGGCAACAAAGTAGATCACCAGGGCAAGCAGCAGAAAAGGGAACTTCTGGAACATGAACCAATTCCAGAACCACCCGCTCTGCATCTGGTTGATCTGCTGCAGATCGAACGTGCCGGAGACCATGATCACCGCCAGCAGCGAAACTGCCACGGGAATTTCGTAGCTGACGATCTGCGCGGCCGAGCGGAGAGCGCCGAGGAGAGACCATTTGTTGTTGGATGCCCATCCGGCCATCAACAGCCCGATGACGACAACGGACGAGATCGAGAGAAAATAGAAGAGGCCGACGTTGATCTCGCTGCCAATATAGGCCGCGCTGAAGGGAATCACCGCATACGCCGCGTACGCCCCGGCGAACACCACGTACGGGGCCAGCACGAAGAGCTTCTTGTCGGCCGCCGAAGGGATGATATCTTCCTTCTGGATCAGCTTCAGAATGTCCGCGATCGTTTGCGACCACCCGTGCCATCCACCGGTCCGCATGGGACCGAGGCGGTCCTGCATGTGCGCGGAGATCTTTCGTTCCCACCAGACGGCAAACAGGGCGAACGGGATCACCCAGAGCAGAGGCACGATCGCCATCAGCACATAGACGAGGATCTCGTTCTGTAACAGGCTTATGAGCGTTTCTTTCATGCGTAGGAAGTCATTGAGTCATTGATTACCGGTCCACCTCTCCCAGCACGATGTCGATGCTGCCAAGAATGGCAACCACATCGGCGATCATCGCACCGCGGCTCATCGCTGGAAGCGCTGAGAGGTTCACAAAACAGGGTCCTTTGACCTTGATGCGGAACGGACTAGCTGTACCGTCTGAAATAACATAGTATCCAAGCTCGCCCTTGGGGGTCTCGGTCCGGACATACACTTCCCCGGCGTTCGGGCGAATCCTCTTCGGGATGGCCGCTTGCACATCACCGGCAGGCAATTTGTCGGCTGCCTGTTCGAGAATGTTCACGCTCTGTTCCATCTCATGGATGCGCACCATGTACCGGTCCCAGCAATCCCCTACGGTCCCTTTGAGTCCCTTCCCCACAGGGATCTCGAAGTCGAGCTTGTCGTACACGGAATACGGATCGTTCTTCCGCAGGTCCCAATTCACCCCGGAGCCGCGGAGCGAGGGGCCGCTAACTCCGTAGTTGATGGCCACCTCGGCGGGCAACACGCCTACGTTGGCGGTCCTCTCGATGAAGATCTTGTTGTACGAAAGCAGGTCGTTCAGCTCTTTGATATACGGGCGGAAGTACTTGCAGAAAGCCTTCACTTTCTCAGCGAAATCCGCCGGCACGTCATGAGAGAGCCCGCCGATCCACATATAATTGTACAGGAGACGTGCGCCGCAGGCTCGCTCGAAGATATCCAGGACGTGCTCCCGGTCACGCATGCAATAGAGGAACGGGGTGAACGCGCCGATATCCATCCCGTAGGTCCCGATGGCGATCAGATGGCTCACGATCCTTGACAATTCCGCCATGATGACCCGGATGTATTCCACCCGCTCGGGCACCTTGATGCCGAGCAGCTTCTCCACGGCGATGGCGTAGCCGAACTCGTTGCTCATCGCGGCCACGTAATCCATGCGATCGACGTAGGGGACCACCTGCTGGTAATTGGTCATGTGCTCGCAATGCTTCTCGAAGCAGCGATGCAAGTAGCCGATATGCGGGATGACATCCACCACCACTTCCCCGTTCACGATCAACTCAAGCCTCAGCACACCGTGTGTCGAGGGGTGCTGCGGGCCCATGTTGATGACCATTTCCTCTGAGCGAATTTGGCGGCCGAAGCCGGCGACGGTGTCAGGGCGGGTCAGACGAGATTCCGTTGTTGCGAGCGTATCTTCCATCAATGATCACTCTTTTGATTTCTACTTTTTCCAGCGACGTCACTGCGGGGGGGGTGTCGATACCGGACCCCTTCAGTGACACGCGATCCTACAGCAGGGGGTCAGTACGGCACCTTCATCCCATTGTAATACTCCGGAACCTGATAGTCTTTTCTCATCGGGTACCCCTCCCAGTCGTCCGGCAGAAGGATCCGTCTCAGGTCCGGGTGTCCGTCAAAGACGATCCCGTAAAGGTCAAAAGCCTCCCGCTCGTGCCAGTTCGCCGTCTTCCAGACCGACTCAACCGATTGGCAATGAGGGTTCTCGACGGTCATCTCCACCTTCAGGACGAACTTCTGGTTCAATTTCATGGAATTCACATGGTACACAACACCCAGTTTTCCACCGGTGTAATCCACGCCGCTCAAGCACATGAGCAGGTCGAACTGCAACCGTTCATCATCCCGCAGGAAGCGTGCGACTTCCGTGATCTTGTCCGGAGCGACCTTCACGAACGGATCGATCACTCCTTCCAGCTTGGCATCCAGGATTGCTTCGCCAAAGCGGGTCTTCAGGGTTTCATGAATTTCGTGTGCTGTCATGGAGGTATCAGGCAGTCTTCTTTTCGACAAGGCTTCCGGCGCGGATCTTTTCCTGTAACTTCATCAGCCCTTCCATCAGGGCCTCAGGCCGGGGGGGACAACCGGGCACATACACATCCACAGGGATGATCCTGTCTACCCCTTTGAGGACATGATATCCATGCTCCCAGTACGGTCCGCCGCAGTTGGAGCAGCTCCCCATGGAGATGACATAGCGCGGTTCGGACATCTGATCGTACAAGGTCTTGATGCGCGATGCCATCTTGAGCGATACCGTCCCGGCGACGATCATGACATCGGACTGCCGCGGCGAGCCGCGGAAGAACGTGCCAAAACGGTCAAGATCGTAATGGGAGGCGCCGGTCGCCATCATCTCGATGGCGCAGCAGGCTAGGCCGAATTGCATTCCCCAGAGGGACGAGAGGCGCGCCCAGCTGAGGAGGTTGTCCATGGAAGTGATGAAGACGTTGCTGTTTTCGAATCGCTGGTCTAAGAGTCCCATTATGCCTCGATTTCTTCTTGTTGCACTTCCGGCTCGCGAACGCCGATTCCCTGTTCGTAGATCGGGATCTTGGGCGAAGGTTTGTCCCAATCCAGGTCACCTTTCCGCCAAACATATGCATATCCCACGAACAGGATCCCGAGAAACACCAGCATTTCGACGAAGGCAAACCAGCCGAGGTTTTTGTAGACCGTTGCCCAGGGGAACAGGAAGACTACTTCGACGTCGAAAATGAGAAAAATGAGGGCTATTACGTAAAAGCGGATGTTGAAGCGGACCCGAGTATCACCGAGAGGGACTTCGCCACATTCATAAGTGGCCAATTTGCTTGGGTAGGGGCGATGCGGGCGCAAGATCCAGGCCACGAAAAGCCCGATGGCAACGAACAGCGCCCCGACGATCAGAAAGATGAGTACTCGACCAAATTCGGTCAACATGGAACACTATCTCCGGAGTCAAAGAAGGTGAGGCGTGGCGGAAAGAGACCTGCTGCAATCAAGCCTCAATATAAAAATAACCCCCTCCAATGTCAAACTGTGCGACCATTGCGGGTTTGCCCCTGGTTTAAGCAACCTGCGTGCCAAGATGTGACGCAATGAAATGGGTAAAACCGCGGGAAAGGGGAGCATGTGATTGCGTGCACTGGGCAATATTCGCATAAATGGGAAAGAGCAGCCGTCCGGCGTTCAGGATGGGGACCGCCCATGTATCGACGAGCCCTTGGAGCGCAAGGCGCTGGCAACCGATCCTCTCATTCCCATCTGAACAACTTTACCGCCACAAGGCAAGCCAGAATCCCCCAGATGA
>JAGDMJ010000294.1 GCA_017860555.1 Bacteroidota bacterium | reverse complement strand
CTCAGCCAGGATTAGAGTCAGCATCATTTCACAAACAACATTCATTAGAGGAGTTCATCGATGAAGCAGTCCATTTTTCTTACCGCAGTGATCATCATTACTGCAGTGGTCGCCATCGCCATCTACTGGTTCGTGCTGGGCGATCCGAGCAATTTCAAGAACGGCGAAGTGCGTACGCTGCCGAACAATCTGCTGGGGACCGTGTACACAGGCGGGATCGTGGTGCCTATTCTTATCACCCTTACACTTATGGACCTGACACTGGTCTTTGAGCGCATGTTCTCGCTCAAAAAGGCCAGCGGCCGCGCATCCATTACGCAGTTCCTGAAAATCGTCCAGGGACATCTCATGGCCGGGAGGATCGACGATGCCATCAAGGCTTGCGATGCCCAGCGGGGCTCCGCTGCGAATATCATTCGCACGGGGCTGGAGCGCTACAAGGTCATTGTTCAGGACAAGAAGCTTGATCCTGAGAAGAAAATGGCCGAAGTGCAACGCGCAATCGAAGAGGCCACCAGCCTGGAAACACCTCTTCTTGAGCGGAATCTGATCGCCCTGTCTACGATTGCCTCGATCGCAACCATGTTCGGTCTGCTCGGAACGGTCGTAGGCATGATCCGTGCTTTTACCGCTCTGGCCGCCGCCGGCGGTGCACCGGATGCCATCCAGCTGTCCATTGGCATTTCCGAGGCCCTGATCAACACGGCCCTTGGCCTTCTGGCTGCGATCATTGGAATTGTTGCATACAATTTCTTTGTTACAAAGGTAGATAACTTCACATACATGATCGACGAAGCCAGCTACAACGTGGTTCAGATCCTTGCGACAAAGACGAACGATTAACCAAAGGGAAGCGAGAATTCCATGCCAAAATTCAAGCCGCATAGACAGGGTGTCAGGATCGACATGACCCCGCTGGTGGATGTGGCATTTCTGCTGTTGACCTTCTTCATGTTGACGACGCAGTTCAAGCCGACGGAAGAGGTCACTATTCAGCTTCCCTCATCGCACTCGGAGTTCAAGCTGCCCGAGTCCGATGTGATGACCGTGAATATCGCGCAAAACGGGGATATTTATCTCGGATTGGATTCGCAGCTGCTCCGAAGAAGGCTATTCGGGAAAGAAAATGAGCTGAAGGCGAGCGTCCAGGTGAAACAGGATGAGCTTGCCAACTACCTCATCCAGGCCCGTACGGCAAATCCCAAGCTGCGCACGGTGATCAAGGGGGATAAGGAAGCCGAATATGGCGTTGCGGAAGATGTCATGAACATCCTGCAGAAAGTCCAAATCACCCGATTCAATCTCGTGACGGACCTTTCACGGTCCGCGACACAATAAAAGTCCCGGGAGGATAAGGTATGTCTGGTGGAGATGTAGCCGAACCAAAAGCAAAAGGCAAAGGCAAAAAACGCAAAAAAGGGCGCAGACTGGGTATCCGGATCGACATGACCCCGCTCGTGGATGTGGCGTTTCTGTTGCTCACATTCTTCATGTTCACGACCTCCATGTCTCGTCCGCAGACGATGGAAATAAACCTTCCGCCCGACAAAGATGTCAAAGTAGAGGTTGCTGAATCGAACCTGATGACGCTCCGTGTGACAGACAAGGCTGACGTCTTCTGGTCGATGGGCATCGAGTCGCCGAAGCGGATCGCCTACAACGACCTGCAGGTGTTTCTCAGAGAGCGCATCGCGGCAAACCCCAAGTTGATCGTTGTGCTCAAGATCGACAGAATGGGCAAGTACAATACGATGGTGAACCTGATCGACGAACTGACCACTGCCCAGATTACGCGCTTCAGTCTGGCGCCGATGTCGGACAAGGACAAAGAGCTTGTGGCGAACGTCAAAGCATAATGAGGAGAAGCAACTATGCCATCAGTAGCTGTGGCAGGTGGATTTAAAGGCACACAGTACGGCTCGGTAGAGCTTAAGGCGGTCTATCAGAAGTACTGGACGATCGGCCTTGGCATTGCAATTGGGATTCACCTGGCGATCCTCGGATCCTACTATCTGGTGGGTCTCTTGAGTGCCGAGGAGCCGCCGGTGGCCCATGTCAGGATCCTGAAGTATAGCGATCTTGGCCCGCCGCCTTCCATCACAACCGCCAACACCCCGCCCCCGATTTCGGTGTCGGCCCCGACGGCCAAGCCGACGGTGGGTGCGCCTGTGCCGGTCCCGGATGCGGAGGTCAGCGCTGAGCAGACCATTGCGACCCAGACCGAGATGAGCCAGACGCTTGCCCCGATTTCTGAAGGAGCGGGAACCGAAGGAGGAGTGGAGATCCAGCAGGACATCAAGATCGACGACGATGCGCCTCCGGCTGACTTCGTGGCTGTTGAAAAGGAGCCGGTGGTGGTGAAGAAGGTCGAACCCAAGTACCCCGAGCTTGCCATGCGCGCAGGTTTGGAAGGGAAAGTCTGGGTGAAGATCTGGGTCGACAAAGAAGGAAAGCCGAAACAGGTCGTGATCCTGAAGAGCGATGCCGAGATCTTCAATGAGCCGGCAGTCGAGGCAGCGAAGCAGTTCATCTTCACGCCTGCCTATATGAACAACGGCCCGGTCTCTGTCTGGGTGTCGGTACCGTTCAAGTTCAAGCTGGCCGACAAGAAGTGATCTGGGCGGTCACTGGTAGTGCCGAGGTGTGACGAGGGGAGGGACGATTCGCCTTCCCCTCTGATTTCTCAGGGGGACAGGATGAACGCGTCGGAGGTGTTCAAGTACACGATATTGGTCATCTCGGCGGCGGCAATGCTGATGGGGGTCTTGATCATCGCCGGTGTCCTTGTCCCCAGGAATTTCCCTGATCAGTACCGGGTGATCATGGGGATCGTGGTCTTCCTGTACGGGCTCTACAGGTTCGTTATCGCGTACACACGCGCCCCGAGGAGATGATTTCATGAAGCTCAAGGGTCTGTTTCTGCTGGTCGCCATCTGCGGGATCCTTGCAGGGTGCGGCGGGAAGGAACCGGGGTCAACGCAGTTGACGAAGGGGGCGCTGAAGGTCCAGGCGGACGAGGCGATCTTTCCGTCCGTCAACGCTGAGGGAGAGGAGTTCCAGCGGCAATATCCGGATTCCCGCATCGACATCCGCCCTGCCGATGCTCGTGCGGCAATATCGGATTTCGCCCTCGACAGCGTTCGCGTGATCGTTACGGGGCGAGCCTTCAATAAAGAAGAACACGATGCGCTTGCTGCCGCGAAGATTCAGTTCGAAGAATATCGCGTGGCCCTGTCGGCAGTCGCCGTTGTCGCCAACAGCGAGAATCCGTTGAAACGGTTACGGGTCTCGCAGCTTGACAGTATTCTCACCGGGGAGATCACACAGTGGCCGTCCAAGCATGGCCCCGTTGACCTCGTGATCGGCGGGCGGAATTCGAGCATCAATGAGGTGGTCCGGAACACGGTGATGGGCGGGAAAGACTTCACCATGGCAGCCACGCCGATCGATTCGAGCCTTGTACGGATCGAATATGTAAAGACTCACCGCGGCGCCATCGGGCTGGTCGGGGTGAATTGGCTGCGGGGCATGGATCAGGATCTGACGATCATGGCGCTCGGGACTCCGGGCGTGCGCCCTGATTCGACCGAGCCTCCGGGACAGTATTACAGCCCCGCGCAGGCCTATATATATAAGGGATACTACCCGATCACCACACCGGTGTACGTGTACTCGCGCGAGATTGACCGGAATATTGCGCTCGGCTTTATCTCGTTCGTCACGAGTGGACCGGGACAAAAAGTGTTTTTGAACAACGGGCTAGTGCCGGTTACCATGCCGGTCCGGCTCGTCCAACTCACATCACAGCAGGTACAATGAGCATGAAACGTACGATGATCTGGATCCTCCTGATCGTATGTGGACAAATCGTCTACGGGCAGGATTTCTTCACCAAAGGCAAGACCGCACTGAGTTCGCGAGACACCACTGCTGCGATTCAAGCATTCCAGGCGTCCCTCAAGAACAACCAGAAGACTGCCGAGTCAAATTATTACCTCGGGGCGATTGCATACGCGCGCCATAATCTTCCGGAAGCATTGAACTTTCTGCAGGCATCCGTAAAGCAGAACGACGAAAACGTCGACGCGCTGGAGTTGCTTGCCGACGTTTACATGAAGCAAAAGAACACGACTGAGGCGCTCGCGACGTACCGGCGGGCGCAAAAGGTGGCACCCAAGCATGTGCCGACCGCGACGGGTTACGGCCTCGCGCTCCTGGCGGTGGATTCCGTGGACGCGGCGATCATCCAGTTGACCCGGGCGAAAGAGCTGGACTCGAACAATCCCGCAGTCTATATGGCGCTTGGAGATGCATACCTGAAACAGAATGTGCCCGTGCTGGCGACCGGCAATTATCAGAAGGCGATTGACCTGTCACCGAAGAACATGCAATACCGGTTCAAGCTGGCTCAAACATACGAAAAGAACCGGCAATATACCGAAGCCGTGAACCAGTACGACAGCATCGCCACGATCGACACAACGAATGTGGATGCGCTGCTCGAGGCGGGAAAGATCTTGATACGGGCCTCGGGGAATCAGAAGAAGCTCGCGATTCAGCCGCTGACCAAATATGTCGCGAAGCGCCCCAAGTCTGTCGAAGGGGCAACACTGTTGACCAAGATCCTGTTCACCATAGAGAACTACCCGGAAGCGGCCAAGGCGGCTCGGCATACGCTCGACCTGGATTCATCCTCGGCTGACGTATGGAGACAGTATGCGTTTTCCTCCACCCAGATCAGGGACAATAAGACCGCTCTCTATGCGTACAACAAGCTTCAGAAGATGAACCAGTTCAAGCCTGAAGATTGGGGCCCGATGGGAAATGTGCTGGTTGCCACGGGGCAGGGAGGCCAGGCCAAGAGCATGTTCCTGGACTTTGTGAA
>JAGDMJ010000293.1 GCA_017860555.1 Bacteroidota bacterium | reverse complement strand
GATTAGGTCAGGGCGAGGGCTGGCCGATGGGTCAACGAATCGGTTTCTGCGATAGAGGTAATCCATCGCTTCTTGCCCGTCACGAACGACAAAGACATCACCGGGAACTTTGTTCTGCTCCAGAATATAGCGGGTCAGCCGCAGGTGTTCAAAGTTGTCCTCAACGAGAAGGATCTTGAGATTTGTCTCCATGTCGCTTCACGATAGGCAATTTTCGGCACTTTCGCAAATGGCGGAAAAGCAGTAATCTTCTGCGACTTCGTCTGCACACCGGGAACATTGCCATTGTCAGGTGGAATTGCTATGCTATAGACCGGAATTGCACAATTGACCAGTAAGCCCAGGCTCACCACAGAGAAAAATCCGTCATGATCGTCAAGATACACCTGAAAAACCCCGAACCACGCCTGATCAAGAAAGCCGCGGAAATCCTGGCTGCAGGGGGCATCGTCATCTACCCGACCGATACTGTGTATGGACTTGGATGCAGCGTCGAAAACAAAAACGCGATCGAGAAAATCTATTTGATCAAGAGGCAGCGGACAGACAAGCCATTCAGCTTCATCTGCTCCGACCTGACGCATATCAGCGAGTACGCACGGGTGAGCAATGCGGCTTTCAAGACCATGAAACATCTGATTCCGGGCCCTTACACGTTCATCCTCCCTGCCGGACGGATGAAGACTCTTCCCAAGATACTCGTTTCCAAAAGGAAATCGGTCGGCATCCGCGTGCCCGACAGCCGGGTGGCGCTTGATCTGGTGAAGCAACTCGGCCATCCCATCCTGAGCACAAGCGTCACCTCGGACGAGGGTGCGATCCTGAACGATCCGGCCATCATTAGTGAACATTTCAATTCTATTGTGGACATGATCATAGACGGCGGCAACCTGACCTCTGAGCCGTCAACGATCCTGGATCTGACGGACGAGGCGCCAGTGGTGGTCAGGCAAGGGGCTGGTGATACGTCGATGTTGCAGTAGGTCAGAGATGGAATAAACCTGCCTGATACCAGGCGGATGGAACATGAACTAAATCGGAACAAAGAAACCCTTTGCCGCTTCCGTAGAGCCCCGCACCTGGCACTTCACCCCCGCCCTTCGATGGCTTCCTTCGCCCGACGCAGAATCCTCTTCTCATTTTCGAACTTCAGCATCTTGAGCGCGGCATTGATCTCAACCCATCGGCTTTCATTCACTTCATGATCATGGTTGCGGATATCGCCTGAGAGCGCGCGAAGAAGGAAAAAATAAACGAACTTGTGATGCCGTGTTCTCTTTCCCGCCGCCGAGGTATAGAACCAGTATTCGATGCGGTCGATCTGGGAAACGACCTCAGTCTGGATGCCAGTTTCCTCACGCACCTCCCGCACCGCGGCTGCTTCGTTTGTTTCGTCTTTCTCCACGGTCCCCTTGGGCAATTGCCAGCGCCTGGCCTCTCCCACGGATATCAGGGCCACTTGCACGTGCTTGCCGCACTTTCGGAAAGCCACGCCTCCGGAGGAGACCTGGGTCATGGTTGAGGTATTACTTCGCACCGACGGCATGCTCTGCGCCTAAAGTGGAACCCAATTCTTTTTTCGAACTATCCCCGAGAATCGAGGATCACGGCTTCCAAGATACGGAAATCCCAACAGAATCGACAGTGCCCCTGTCCTGGGGGCACTCGCCCGGGGCCGAATCCCTTTCTCAGGTATCGCCTCTCCTCGTCCTGAGACAATCTGTTCGCCGGCAGACAGCCCTTTTCCATTCTTGCAGGATCAGAATGAAGATCTCTGTCCACGCGATTGTTTTTTTCTTGCATGATCCCTATACTTCATCTCCCTCCAAATCACACCATCTAGGGACGATCATGCGAATCTCCATTCTCCAGGCGGCCTTTCTCCTGCTTGTGGCAATGCCACTCGGCGCTCAGCAATCCCTCTGGCTCGCGGATCCGCTTCAACCTCTGTTTCCCGATTCGAACAGCACAGTGCAACTCACCGGACGATACGAAGCGGACTTCCCTTCGGGAACATCTGCCGACGTTCACCTGCTTCTGAATGCCCAACCGGGCGATACCGTCGCCGTCGCGGCGACGATCGCGGGTGAAGACCTTCCGGCGAGCGATTGGAGCGAGATCATCGATGTTCCGGTCGAGCAGAACACGGGATTGGACAGTCGCACCGAAGCATACACGAACCAGAAAAATCCTTACGTGATCCGCCGGGCCCCGTTTCGGGTCTATGAAGCCCTGCAGCCATTGGCAGCACCATCGGTCATTTCCCGCAACCCGCATACCGCATTGCGCCTGAGCATACCTGCCCACCGGTTCCCCCGGCCGGGGAGATACACGATCGACATCACGGCACGAACCAGGACTTGGACGGGACATGGAACCTTTACGGCTACGATCCACTCTGTTTTAGTCCCACCGGTGGCCGAGGGCACCTTTTTTTACACCAACTGGTTCAGTCTCCCGCAGATGGAAGAGAAACATCGCCTCGCCCGATGGACCCCGGAGTGGTTTGCCATGCTGGACAGATACGCGAGCTTAATGGCCCATGGCAGGCAGAATTGTATCATCATCCCCGGGGAGCTCATGAGCATCGAGGGGGGGCGGATCATGCTGGATGAGAAAAGGCTTCTCAGCTTCGTCGAGGTGTTCCGGAGGTATGGATTCCGGTACTTTGAATCGCCGCACCTGATGTACCGTGGAGACGAAGACGACTGGGCTGATCCTGAATTGAAGGTCGTTCTCACAAAACGCCGTTACGGGACGGCAGAAGCGAAGGCGGATGTGGACACGATCATATCGCTCATCAAGTCATTCGCTACTCGTCACGGGCTCACGCGCAGCTGGCTGCAACATATCTCCGATGAGCCCACGGCGGTTCAAGCGGCCTGCTATCGCGATGTGGTCCGGCAGGTAAGGGGCGTGTACCCGGACATCCGCATCATGGAAGCCACGAGCGATCGTGACACACTTGCCGGCTCGGTGGATGTCTGGTGTCCTACGATCGACGATTTTCAGAAGAATGAAGAGTTCTTCCGTGCCCGAAGAAATCTGGGAGAAGACGTGTTGGTTTACACCTGCCTCATTCCCGGAGGTCAGTGGCTGAACCGGCTGCTCGACCAGGAGAGATTGAGACAAGTGTATTTCGGGTGGGGTGCGGCCGCATACAACACCTCCGGCTTCCTCCACTGGGGGTTGAACCAGTATCTTGTCCCCGATCCATTCCAGCAGAGCGTCGTGCATCACCCCTCTCCTGTTGCGACAGCAAACAACTTCCTTCCCGCTGGAGACTCGCACGTGATTTATCCCGGGCCATTGTCGTCCACCCGCTTCGAGGCGCACCGTCTGGGCATAGAGGACTTTGAGCTGCTTCAGCTACTACAGAAGAAGGACAAGGTGAAGGCGAACGATCTGATCGGGAGGATTTTTAAAAGTTACACCGACTACAGCACGGACATCGGCCTTTACCGTGCAACGCGCAAGGCTCTGCTGGAGGCGCTGTGAACGAGGGGATCTGGAAAAAGTGGGACGAAGAGGCAACCGCACATGCCATCAGCGATGGGAAGGAGGGGGAACCCCCGACCTCTTGGTCCCGAAGAATGGCACGACTGACGAACGCGCGATAGGGGAGCGGCTTTGCAGGTGGATAAATTCCGGAACAACTTAGTACCGCGGAGGCGTGTGAAAAGAAAGAAGCCACCGACGAGGTGAGCGATGCCTTCGCGGGACTTCTCCCGACAATAACCTTTCACTCTCTCCGGCACGCATCTGCCTCGTAGCTTGCTCGAGCGGGGGTTGACTTCAAGACGTTGTAGAGTTTGACCGGGCAAATGACAACCAGGCGTAGGGAATCGGCGAAGGCCCGCCTGAGGCGGGCCTTCACTTGAGGGACTACTTCGTAGGTACCTTCACCGGCTCGAGACGCTTGTCGGACGCAGCTTTCGTTTGTTTCATCATGTCCCAGTGTTTTTGCTGGTCCGGGGTAAGGACCGCGCGCATCTTGGCACGGGATTCAACCCTGATTCGTTGTGATGTTGCCTCGTACTCCTTCCGCAACGGTTCCAACTTTTCCATCTCCTCCGTAAGGAGGGTCTTGATCTGGGCGTTCTGGTCCGCTGTCAGTTGCAGCTCTTTGCTGATCTTGGCCAGTTCCGCCTTTACCTCCTTCGACACTTCGGCCTTCACCTTTTCTTTGCCCGCTTTGGTGGTATCCGTCTGGGCCATCGCGCTCTGGAGGCAGAGCCCCAAGACGATGGCAAGTGCAATAAACACGTTCTTCATAGCGTTTATCTTCTTTTTTGTGGGTGGATTGTGAAAGTGACGAAAATACTGATGTAAAGTGGTTCTAACGGCCTATAAATCCAATAGACCAAAGGATTGAAAGAAGAGTTACACCTAATGTATTGGTCCAAGGTGGGAAATACTTCGTTGAGGAACTGAGGACTATGTTGACCGGCCAACTCCTGACCAGCCAGGGTACACATATGGTACAGAGCACTTTGTGAAGACGGGAAATGTGGTGAAAGCAGAGTCGGGGCGTGGGGAATCCCGTTCAGAAGAATCCACTGGCTAAGTCAACACGATGAAGGAAGGTCGCTGAACCCCCGAGCCTTCTGCGTCACCACTTGCCTACCGGGTCATTTCATCAGAAGAAGTTTGCGGGTCTGGACAAAATCTCCCGTCTGCATTCTGTAGAAATAAACACCGCTGGCCAGGGTAGTCGCGTCAAATTGCACTTCGTGGTAGCCCGCGTCGATGTCGCCGCTCACTGGCTGAGCCACCTTCTGACCCAGAGTGTTGAAGATCGTGAGCGTGACATGCGAACAACGCGGTAGCGCGTACTGTATTGTCGTCGTTGGGTTGAACGGGTTAGGATAGTTCTGCAGGAGAGCGAACGCCGTCGGCTCATTGTCGTCTGCAT
>JAGDMJ010000292.1 GCA_017860555.1 Bacteroidota bacterium | reverse complement strand
GCGATGGCGTCGAACAGCGTGCCGACGTAGTGCTTCTGCATGGGCGAGGGTAAGAGAACAAGGACAGCACAAGATACAAAACCCGAATCCGACTTCCAACCAGAAAAGGGAAGGTCGCGCTCGGTACGAGACAAACAGCGCGCTCACGGAGGACTCATTGTCCGACAGAAAAGATCTTCCAGGCAATGGGGCAGGGTCATGGAACCCCGGCCAGCTTGCACTCGTCGTGTGCCGAGCTCCAGCGATTCTTTGACTTTAAAGGCTCACTTGCCTATATTTTACAAATTTGCCACGCTTTTCCCCAGTGATGCATGGTGAAACCAGTGAGTCTTTGAGGGTGTTACAAGGGTGGCGTCCCGCTTTTTCCGTATTCGGGTGAATACATGGCGTACCAGGAATTTGATGTTTTCGTCATCGGAGGGGGCCCGGGAGGCTATACAACGGCGATCCGGTCCTCACAGCTTGGCTTGAAGACCGGGATTGTCGAGCGAGACAGGCTTGGCGGCGTGTGCCTCAACTGGGGCTGCATTCCAACGAAAGCTCTTCTGAAGAATGCAGAGATCCTGCAACTCTTCCGAAAGTCGGAAGAATGGGGGATTTCCTATGACAACCTCCGGGTCGACTTTTCAAAGATCATCAAACGCAGCAGGGGCGTTGCCGATCGGGTCTCCAAAGGGGTGGAGTACCTGATGAAGAAGAACAAGATCGAGGTCATTTCCGGCCATGCGCGGCTTGCAGGCGAGGGTCGGGTGGAGATAAAAGCGGAGGGAAGGGAAGATCTCCTGGTTCAGGCCAGGCACATTATCCTTGCTACGGGAGCCCGGCCACGCACGCTCCCGGGTGTTGCAATCGACCGGAAGCGTGTCATTTCAAGCGCCGAAGCGATGGTCCTGCAGGAGCGGCCGAAATCCATGCTCATTTTAGGGGCCGGCGCGATCGGGATTGAGTTTGCGTACTTCTATAATGCCCTTGGTACTCAAGTAACGGTCGTGGAGATGATGCCCGGCATCCTGCCCATCGAGGATCGCGAATTGACCAAGCTTCTTGAGGCCTCACTCCGGAAACAGGGAATCGAGATCCTCACCGAAACCAAAGTCCAGAGCGTCAAGGTCCGGGCGGATGACGTGGCGGTATCGGTCTCTTTTTCGGAAGGGAAGAAAGAACTCGTTGCTGATGTTGCGTTGATGGCCATCGGAGTGCAGGGGAACGTTGAAAACCTGGGGCTGGAGGATCTCGGCGTGGCGGTGGAGCGCTCCAGCATCATAATCGACAAAGACTACCGGACCAACGTGCCGGGCATCTATGCCATCGGGGATGTGATCGGCCCTCCCTGGCTTGCCCATGTCGCGTCAGCCGAGGGGATTCACTGTGTGGAAGCGATTGCCGGCAAGAAGCCGGCGCCGCTCGACTATTCCACGATTCCCGGCTGCACGTACTGCCAGCCTCAGATCGGGAGCATCGGCCTGACCGAGGAGAAAGCGAGGGCGGAAGGGCACGAACTGAAGATCGGACGGTTCCCGTTCCGGCCGCTCGGCAAGGCGGCAGCCACGGGCGAGACCGAAGGAATGGTCAAGCTGATTTTCGATGCCGCGTACGGCGAGCTGCTTGGCGCTCATATCCTGGGCGCGGAAGCGACCGAACAGATCGCGGAACTGCTGATTGCGAAGAAGCTCGAGGCCACCGGGCAGAGCATCTTCCAGGCGGTCCATGCGCATCCGACGCTCAGCGAAGCGGTCATGGAAGCCGCGGCGGCTGCGTACGGAGAGGCGATCAACATCTGACCGCTTTTCGGTCATTGCGAGTCCCGTTTCCGGGTGGCTCGCAATGAAGGTTCTCTTGTTCTTCATCATCCACCAAAAGTCTGAACGCATGCTCATCCGGGCCGTCGATCTTGGAGTGACGGAATACGAATCCTGCTGGAACCTGCAACGTCAGCTCTTCGACCTCCGCCTCGCAGATGCCATCCCGGATACTCTCCTGCTGACCGAACACCCGTCGGTCTATACGATCGGCCGCTCAGGGGACCCGAACCATCTGCTTGCAGGGCCAGCGGAACTCAAGCAAAAGGGCGCAGCCTTCTTCTACAATGACCGCGGAGGCGATGTTACGTTTCATGGTCCCGGCCAACTTGTGGGCTATCCCATTCTCGACCTGCACAATTACTATCTGGATCTCCACCGTTATCTCCGCGACTTGGAGTCAGTGGTGATCCGTGTGCTTGACCGGTTTCACATCCGCGGATCCCGGATCGAGGAATATACCGGTGTCTGGATTGGGAACGACAAAATCTGCGCAATCGGCATCAAGTCCAGCAAATGGGTGACCATGCACGGATTCGCCCTCAATGTGAGCACGGACCTGGCGTACTTCGACCGGATCATTCCGTGCGGGATCTTTGAGAAAGGCGTCACCTCCATGCAGGAGCAGCTGGAGCGGGCGGTGACGATGGAAGAAGTGGTACATGAACTACTCCGGGAGTTTGCCGGAGTTTTTCATGTTGATATCGAACGTGCGTCGATCAACGATATCTGTTCTGAAGGAGGTACCGCGTGTCTCCAAGAATCACGACTCCTGTGACCCGAGGAAAGAACGGGAAGCAAGCTGGCGGGCATCAGGCATCGGAACATGCTGCGGAAAAGCTCAGCAAGGAACAGGTCCTCGGTGCCTACAGGAACGCCCTTGCCGCCCGCTTCATTGACGTCAAGATCCTGACGCTGCTCAAACAGGGGAAGGTGTTCTTTCATATTGGAGGATCGGGGCACGAAATTGCCCAGGTCGCTGCCGCGCTCGCCATGAAGCCTGGCCACGACTGGGCGTATCCATACTACCGCGATCTGGCGTTCTCGCTTCAGTTCGGCTATACGATTGAAGATGTGATGTTGGAGGCGCTTCACCGGAAGGAGGGGCCAAGCGGTCACGGCTTTGCGATGCCTTTTCACTACGGCCATAAGAAATGGAGAATCGTTGCGCAATCGAGCCCAACGGGTACACAGTATCTCGAAGCCGTGGGTACTGCGATGGGAGCGGTTAAGGAGGGGAGGGACGAAGTGGTCTATGTCTCCTCAGGAGAAGGGGCCACCAGCGAAGGAGAATTCCATGAAGCGGTCAACTGGGCAGCACGCGAACGATTCCCGGTCATCTTCCTGATCCAGAACAACAAGTTTGCCATCTCTGTGCCTGTGCACGCGCAGGTCGCAGGGAAATCGGTCAGTGATATGGTGAAGGGATATGAAGGGCTGAACCGGTACCGTGTGGACGGATGCGAGTTCCGCGAAATGTTCGACGCCGTAGCTGAGGCCGTCGCCCGCGCGCGCCGGGGGGAAGGCCCCAGCCTGATCGAAGCCGACACTGTGCGTCTGCTTGCCCACTCGTCTTCGGATGACCAGCGGAAATACCGTGACCCGAAAGAGCTCGAGGAGGACCTCAAGCGGGATCCTCTTCCCCGGATGGAACGCTTCATCATCGAGCAAGGGCACGTCACTCAGGAAGAAACTGCGGCCATCAGGAAAGAAATGCAGGAGCGCATCAACCGGGCAGCCGAATGGGCCGAGGAACAACCGTTGCCGGACCCGGAAGGACTGGAGCGATTTGTGTATTCTCCGAACACCGTTGTGCCGCGTGCCGGTTTTGTGGAGACCGTGCACAAGGGCCCGGCCATCGTCATGGTTGATGCCATCAATCATGCTCTTGCCGAGGAGTTGGAAAAGAATCCGGCAATGGTCATCTATGGCCAGGATGTCGCGGGCAAGAAGGGTGGAGTCTTCACGGCGACCAGGGGGCTCACCGACAAGTTTGGTGAAGGGCGCGTCTTCAATTCTCCGCTGGCGGAGGCAAGCATTGTGGGCACCGCGTTTGGCCTGGCGGTCCGCGGAACCTTCAAACCGGTGGTTGAGATTCAATTCGGCGATTATATCTGGCCCGCGTTCATGCAGATCCGGGATGAAGTTGCGATGTTGCGGTTCCGTTCCGACAACCAGTGGTCCTGTCCGATGGTGATTCGCGTGGCGGTTGGAGGGTACATCCACGGCGGGCTGTACCACAGCCAATCCATCGACGGTTTCTTCACGCATATCCCGGGCCTTCGAGTGGTGTTTCCGTCCAACGCGGCCGATGCCAAGGGCCTTCTCAAGACAGCGTGCCGGGAGGAGGATCCGGTGCTCTTCTGCGAGCACAAGGGGCTCTACCGCCAGGGCTTTGCCTCTTCGCCAGAGCCCGGGCCTGATTTCCTGCTCCCCTTTGGCGTCGCCAACGTCAGGAAAAGCGGGGAGGACGTCACGATCATCACCTGGGGGATGCTTGTGCAGCGTTCGCTCGATGCCGCGCGGAGAGTGGAGGAGCGGCATGGAACGAGCATTGAAGTGATCGACCTGCGGACGCTCAATCCTCTCGACCGAGAGGCGATCATCCGATCTGTGCGCAAGACCGGCAAGGTGTTGATCGTGCATGAAGACACTCTGACAGGCGGTTTTGGCGCGGAAATAGCAGCCATCATTGCCCAGGAGGCTTTCGAATACCTGGATGGTCCGGTGCAGCGCATTGCCGCAAAGGACACTCCGGTCCCATACGGACCCGGCCTGGAGAATGCCATGCTCCCGCAGGAATCGGATGTCGCGGCAGCGCTTGAAAAGCTGATCCGGTATTGAGATGAACGCTCCCCTTTCCACAGAGCTTAGGCTCAGGCTCTACTATCATATTCGGCTGACGCGTGAATGCGAAAGCGCGATCTTGCGTCTCTACCGGCAGGGAAAGATCATCGGAGGGGCGTACACCGGAACAGGGAACGAGGCGACCGCCGTGGGGAGCGCTGCCGCGCTCGAACAACCGGACTACCTGTTCCCGATGCACAGGGACATGGGCGCACATCTCGTGAAAGGGCAGTCGCTCAAGAATATTTTCCTCCAGCAACTCGGCCGGGCAGACAG
>JAGDMJ010000291.1 GCA_017860555.1 Bacteroidota bacterium | reverse complement strand
GAACGCAAAGATGCTGATGATCAAGACAACGACGATGGGCAACACCCTCGGCGTCCAATACAGCACTTCCTGACCGGGCTTGCGCCTGTCCGATCTCTCATAACGATAGAAGATCCTGTATTCCTTAATCTTTCATGTTTCGCAACAGTTGTTCAGCCGCCAGGGTAGCCTTGTCGCCCGGGAACTCCCTTTTCAGCGCCTCAAATGAAGCTCTCGCGAGATCTTCCTCCTCGTCCAGGTTATACAGCTTGACTAACAGGAAAAGCTGCAACGGCCTGAACGCGCTCGCGGGGCAGACTCTTACCTGTTCCTCCAGAAGCTCCCTCGCGTCGTCGCTTTTGCCAAGCAGGTCATAGTTCACGGCCTGGCCTGTCCTCACATGGTCTTCCGTCTTCGGGTCAGGATCCTTCATACCGACTTTCAGGAACTCTTCGTAGTATTCGTTGCTCACCTGGGGCATGCGCAAGATGCGATAGGCGTCACCCAACGTGATGTTCAATTGAACGCTATCAGGATGCTGTTGCAGCCTGCGCAGGAGATCATAGACGACAGCCATCTTCTCGGGCAACATGCCAAGGACCGAGTGCACTTCGGCGGATGACATGAAACCCACCAGATGGTACAGCTTCTTGCCGAAAGCATCGGTGAGCACCAGTGCCGGGATTGCTTCGACGTCATAGGCCCTATTGAGCATTATGCTCTGATCGAAGTTCACGCGCACACAGACAAGCTTTTTGCAGTCAAAGATAATGGGCCACTGATTCCACGTTTGGTCGTCCATGCGGATGCAGGGCCCGCACCACGATGCCCAGAAGTCCAGCAGCATGAGCTTGTTTTCTTTGGCGGCCAGCTCTCTGGCCTTTTGATAGTCGGCGAGCCACTCAACATGCTGGGATAAGGCCCCGCCCGTGTACACAAACGCAAGCACCAGAAGAAATCCGGTGTACAACCTGAGCTTTTTCATACGGCTACCTTCACTGTTCTACCCCCAGCTTCTTCAGCGCCATAATTCCGCTCTGGCTGTTGGGGTTCAACTGCAGCGACTTCCTGTAATGCTGGATAGCCAGCTCCTTCTCCCCCGCCACGGCGTATGCTTCCCCCATGCTGTCATACACATTGAACGACTCGGGAAACGCCTCAATGTTCAATTTGAACACTGCGATCGCTTCCTTGTACCGCTGCGCCTGCAGGTATTCGTATCCGAGCTGGTTGATCTCCTCTTCAGACACATTGTATTCATTCGGATTGTGTTGAGCTTCGTGAAATGCTGCAACGGCAGCATCAATCCCGTCGCTCTCAATCTTCTTCCGCACCAACTCTGACGCGGAGAGTTTCAGGTAGGATGTCAGACGTTTGACCAGCAAGGCGCTGCAGTCCGTACTGGATCTTGGATTGATGCTCTGGAAGTCGGGTTGCATAGAATTCTGCAAATCCACGATCACCCATTCTCCCTTCCTGTCGCACACCACGGAATGCACATATCCCACCTGCCGGGCCTGCGGGTCGAGGCCATAGTCTGCATACACGGTGTACTCTGTGGCCGGCGGATTACTGCGAACATGTTCCCGGAATTCCCGTGCAAGATCCCAGAGGAGCTTCATCTCATTGGGATCTCCCCGGGGGGTCTTCAGCACCAAGGCCTGGGATGCGGCTGTCGCCTTACAGAGGCCCCCGTCGGTGATCATCTTCACAATCTCGGTAGCGCTTGCTGGATCGGCGGCATCACCCACCCGGGCCGGAAAGACGGTCAGCGTCATGCTCTTTCGTTGAGCTCTCAGCTCTTTCAGCCGTGGAGGAATTGCCGCCCTTTCGCTCTCCGGCGGGAGTCCGCTTCTTTCTTCCATTAACCGGGCAAACTTACCGGGCTTTGCGGCCTTCGCCGTCTCCTCATTCAAACCCAACCGGGGTACGACGCGCTCGGCCAGCAACAGGGAGAAGCCCATCGGATCACGGTCCATCACGTTTTTCACTGGCTGGTCATCCGGCCCGAGCGAGTCCGTCCAGACGACCGCGCCCGTCTTGTCCACAATGACCGCCCGGATTCCATTGATGCCGCTCTGGGGGCTGCCGGGGTACTGGGCGTACAGAGCATACTCCGTCGCGATCGGGTTTTTCTTCACAAAGTCCCCCAGAGCGCCAGCGAGCGGCTCCATGCTCGTGAGGGCTCCGGGCTGAAAGGCTGTCTTTGCGAGTTCGATGTTCTTCAGCCCCTGCCGCTCAAAGAGCAAGGCGACAATCTCCGACACCCGTTCATAAGGGGTCCCGACGACCTCGAGGGGAAAGATCGTGAGGGATGCCTCCGGACCGCGTGACTTCATTACCGCCATCCTCTCCTGTTGCGCGGCTGAGATGCCCTGCATCTTTTGTGGTTCCTGTGCCAATGCGGGTGCCGAAGTGAAGAGCGCGCTCAGGAGCGCACAAAGCGCAATAACGGCAAATGCATTGCCCATAAGTGCCGTACCCGTGCTGCATTGTTTCATGGGGACCCTCCTTTCATACAAAGAAGCGACAGACTGTGTTCGGACTAAATGCAGGGTCGAAGAGAAAGAAGGAACAGTCCGCAGGAAGAGGCAGGAGGGCAGATAGAGCACACAGCAGGTGCGCTTCCGTAAGTCCTAGCGCGGGCAAGCCCCGCATTCGACTACTGGATCGCTCGGCGGGAATATAGTAAGAGTAGATAGGCAATGTCAAGTCCTCACATTTCATCTCTCAACGAAGCCGGTGCTATATTATCAGGGGCGCGAGCTGCTGAAGGAAGCCGCCAGGCAGGTTGCACAGATCCTAACAGGCGGATCCGGGTAAGGAATATCCCACCCCTGCATTTGACTTTGGCGATATGAGCGGGTACCTTTCCATCGCAAGGACTTACCGCGCTGAATGGATAAAGGAGTGCAAATGAGTTCCACGAAGCTTTCACGACGTAAATTCATGCAACTTGCGGCTGTCGGAGTCGGCAGCCTCGGTATCGCGGGAGGCTGCCGAGGTCAACGTGCCCCCGGGTTGCATTTCTTCGCTCTGAATGAAGCCCGCCTCGTGGAAGCCATTGCCGATCAGATCATCCCCCCTGACGAGTGGCCCGGCGGGCGTGAAAGCGGCGTCATGAATTTTATCGACAGACAACTCGCAGGACCCTATCGTCGCTACCAGTCCGACTATCGAACCGGCCTCAAAGCCATCGATGATGAATGCATGGGACGTTTTGGAAAGATCTTCGAGGCCCTGTCGTGGGAACAACAGCTGTCCTTCCTCAAGGAGATGGAGTCCGGCGCACTCAACCAGGGTGTGTGGCGTGGCGGGCTCAGCCGGCGATTCTTTAACTTGCTGCGAAGCCATTCGCTGCAAGGCTACTATGGAAGCCCGCGTCACGGAGGAAACAAGAACTTCGCGAGCCACAAGATGCTTGGGCTCGACTACCCCCAGATACTCGGAAGAAACCGTCACTCATCCTGATCTCCATGAGCAATCCTCATGTCAATGCGGTCGTCATCGGCGCAGGCGCAGGCGGCGGGGTCGTCGCCAAAGAACTGAGTGTGGGCGGCCTGTCCGTCGTGCTCTTTGAAAGGGGCGGATGGGCGTCGTTCGAGGACCACGATACCGACGAGCTCGTCTCCCAGCGTACAACCGTCCTGGGCAATGCCTTCGGACCCGATGACGAGAGATACCGGAGGGTCGTGGTGAATGATGACGGCTCGACGGACACAGTGCTTCCAAGCCATTGGGCCTATAACAATGTGGCGGCATGCGTGGGATCCGGCACGGTAAGCTATGGCGCAATGGCCTGGCGGTTCATGGCCGAAGATTTCCAGATGAAGAGCGTCTACGGGCATGTGGCCGGGTCAACGATGGATGATTGGCCCTTGAGTTACACCGACCTGGAACCGTGTTACGAGAAGGCAGAGTGGGAACTCGGAGTGGCGGGAGACAGCGCGCTCAATCCCTTCGAAGCTCCGAGAAACAAGCCGTATCCGATGCCCCCTTTTTCCTATAACGGGGAAGCCAGGAGGTTGGAATGGGCAATGAGACGGCTGGGACTCCACCCGTTCCCGATCCCCATGCTGCGGAACTCGGTGCCGTACAACGGCCGCGCCGCCTGCGTCCGAAGGAGAGCATGTTGCGGTTTTGCCTGCCCCGTTAATGCCAAAGCGGGCACACAGAATACGGTCATACCTGCCGCCCTCGCCACGGGCAATTGCCAGCTCCGCACGGAGTGTCTGGTAAGCGAACTCCCCGTCGATGCCGCAGGCAAGATCACCGGCGTTGCTTATTTCGACCCGAACGGGACGAAGCAGGAACAAACCGCCGATGTTATCGTCATCGCGGCATCTGCGACGGAATCCGCCCGACTGCTCCTCAACTCGAAATCGAAACAGTTCCCCAACGGTGTGGGCAATCGGTATGACTGGGTCGGCCGCAACTTGCAAGGACATGCGTATACCGGCGCGTTTGGTTTGTTTGAAGAGGATATCTACGATGACGTGGGTCCGGGTGCGACCATTGCGATCAGCGACTTCAGCCACCGTAATCCCGGTATCGTCGGCGGCGGTATTCTGGCAAATGAATTCACCAGGTTGCCATACCTGTTTACAGGTGTTCGTCCACCTAGCTCGCCTACCTGGGGACGGGCGCACAAGGAATTTCAACGGAAGTATTTCAGGCGGAATGTGCAGGTGGTCGGCCCGATCCAGGAGATCCCGGTTTTTGAATCCCGTGTGCAGGTGGATTCGGTGGTGAAGGACTACTGGGGCATACCGGTCGCACGCCTGTCGGGTCACCGGCATCCGAAGGATGCGGAAGGGTGCGACTTCCTTTCGCGTCAGGCCGAAAAGATACTCCAGGAAGCCGGGGCGTTTCAGACATGGCGGCATGTCCCTGGCCTGGGACTGAGCGGTGGACAACATCAGGCGGGTACATGCCGTATGGGGAATGACC
>JAGDMJ010000290.1 GCA_017860555.1 Bacteroidota bacterium | reverse complement strand
CCTCAGCGATCTGGAAGGAAAGATCCTGTTCATCAACGAAGCTCTTCTGGCAACCTACGGGTACAATGACCAGGAGTTGTTGGGCAAGAGCGTGAATATCCTTCTCTCCCCGGAAACTGATTCGTCCCTTGTGCGGGAAATGTACGGGACGTCGGATGCCGGCTGGAACGGCGAACTGATACACAGGCGGAAAGATGGGACGGATTTTCCGGTCGAACTCTGGATATCAGTCGTCCGGAGCGACTCGGGAGAACCCATTGCCCACGTCGGCGTGGCAAGGGATATCACGGGGCGCAGGCGCATCGAGCAGGCCGTCCGGAAGAGCGAGGAACGACTGCGCCGGATCACGGATAACATGCTCGATATGATCTGCCAGGTGGACGTCCAGGGTATCTGCCAGTATGCAAGCCCTTCCGTCAGGAAAGTGCTCGGCTTCGAGCTGAGTGAAGTCCTCGGCAAGCCGCTGGCTCGCTTCGTCGACCGGAGAGACTATCCGAGGGTGGTTCGGCTGTTCCGCGACCTCGTTCGGGAGCCCCGATCCGGCAAAACCGAGTACCGCTGCAGGAACGCCGACGGCCGGATCATCTGGCTTGAGTCCATTATCAATCCTCTGTTCGACCACGGGACGACGGCTTCAGGCTTCGTTGTTGGCAGTGTGGACATCACGGACCGCATGAAAGCGGAAGAGACGCTTCGACTGGACGAGTCCCGCCTGGAAACCTTGCTGCGGCTCAACCAGATGACCGGCGCGTCGATGCAGCAGGTCACCGACTTCGCTCTCGAAGAGGCGGTGCGCCTGACGAAGAGCAAGAAGGGCTACCTGGCCTTTGTGAATGACGACGAGACCGTGCTCACCATGCATGCGTGGTCCAAATCGGCGATGGCGGAGTGCCAGGTGGACGACGTGCAACGGATCTATCCGGTGGTGACGACAGGCCTCTGGGGCGAACCCGTGCGCCAGCGAAAACCATTCATCGTCAACGACTATGAGCAACGGAACCCGCTCAAGAAAGGGCTTCCGCCCGGACACGTCGGCATCAGGCGGCATATGGGCATCCCTGTGTTCGATGGGGATCACATCGTGGCTGTTGCCGGAGTGGCGAACAAGGAGGAGGAGTACAGCAACTCCGATGTCCGGCAGCTGACACTCCTTATGGAGGGGATGTGGCTGCTGTTGCAGCGGCAGCGATCAGACGAGAAAATCCGGAAGTCCCTCGAGGAAAAAGAAGTCTTACTGAAGGAAATCCATCACCGGGTCAAGAACAACCTGCAGATCATCTCCAGTCTGCTGAATCTCCAGACAGGCCAGGTGAGGGACCAGCACCTCCTGGAAATCCTGCGTGAGAGCCAGAACCGCATCCGGTCCATGGCACTCATCCATGAACGGCTGTACCGGTCGGAAGACTTCTCGAGGGTGGACTTCGGGCAGTATGTCAACGGGCTGGCAACCTACCTGGTGCGGTCGTATGCAGGGGACTCCCGGTCGTTCAATCTGCATGTCGACGTCCAGGATGTTTCCCTCGGTGTTGACATCGCCATCCCCTGTGGGCTCATCATCAATGAACTGGTCTCCAACTGTCTGAAACACGCGTTTCTGCCCGGGACGCAGGGAGAGGTGGCTGTGACGCTTCGCAGGGAAGGGGAAAGATATCTGTTACGTGTCGAGGACAATGGCGTCGGACTTCCCGGGGATATCGACTTGAAGAAAGTGGAATCGCTGGGGCTGCAACTGGTCGAGACGCTCTCAACGCAGATCGGTGCCTCGATCGCCGTCAGCACCGGGCCGGGACAAGGGGCCGCATTTGAAATTTCGTTCCCCGCGCGCTGACCAACAAAGCCGGAAAAGGAGTGGACACTCATGAGCATTTCCATCCTCGTCGTCGAAGACGAGAGCATTGTCGCGAAAGACATCGTCAACAGGTTGAAGCACCTGGGGTACACCGTGACCGGCACCGTCGCCAGCGGGGAAGAGGCTGTGCGTGCCGCGACGCTTCGTCCCCCGGACCTGGTGATGATGGATATCATGCTCAAGGGAAACATGGACGGCATTGAGGCTGCCCGGAGGATCCTCGAGACGCTTGACATCCCTGTCGTGTACCTCACCGCCTATGCTGACGAGAAGACCCTTCACCGGGCGAAGGTGACCGAGGCGTTTGGCTACCTGCTGAAGCCTTTTGAGGAGCGGGAGTTGCACATAACGATCGAGATAGCGCTCTACAAGCACCAGATGGAGCGCAAACTGCGCGAGAGCGAACAGTGGCTATCGGCAACCCTGCAGAGCGTTGCCGACGCTGTGATTGCCACCGATACTCAGGGACGGATTCGTTTTCTCAACCCGATTGCCGAGGTGCTTACCGGTTGGTCCCAGGCAGATGCCAAGGGGAAGCCACTGGTAGAGGTCTTCATCGCGGCGGACGAACCGGTCCGTCAACAGATCGCTCTCGCTGTACGGAACGCGGCGGGCGGGGAGGGACGCACGGGTGCGGTTGTGCGCGCCGTCCTGATTGCCAGGGACGGCAGGGAAATTCCTGTGGACGAAAGCCTGGCGCCGATTCGGAACGCTGCCGGGGAGACGACGGGTGTCGTTCTGGTGTTCCGCGACGTCACCGAGCGGCGTCAGTCGGAAGAGGCTCTCCGGCAAAGCGAATCCCAGCTTGCCGGGATCGTGGGGACCGCCATGGACGCCATCGTAACGGTGGATGAAGAACGACGGATCCTCCTGTTCAACGGCGCGGCCGAAAAGATGTTCGGCTGCGCCGCCGCGGGGGCCATCGGACAGGTGATTGACAGGTTCATCCCCCCGCGCTACCGCGATGCCCATGAGGAGCGCATGCGGGATTTTGCCAGCACCAATGTGAGCCGGCGCTCCATGGGGGACCTGGGCATGGTGTGGGGGCTGCGGCAAGACGGAGAAGAGTTCCCCGCCGAGGCGTCCATTTCACAGATCGAAATCAACGGCCGCAAGTTCTTCACGGTCATTCTCCGCGATATCACCGAGCGCAAGAGAATGGAGGAGCAACTCCGGCAGGCCCAGAAGATGGAGAGTATCGGCACCCTGGCCAGCAGCATTGCCCATGACTTCAACAATGTGCTGAACAACGTCCTTGGTTTCGCCGCGCAATTGAAAAAATACATCCATGACGAAGCTAAGATCCGCAAATACATTGAAACGATCGAGAAGTCGGCCATGCGGGGAGCCGACCTCTCCTCGCAGCTCCTGTCCTTTGCGCGGACAGGTCGGCGAACCAACATCCCCACGAATCTCTATCAGATCGTCGGTGAGGTGATTGCCTCGTGCCGCGAGACCTTCCCTGCAAAAGTGAGCCTTGAGAGCCGGATCGCGCCGGACCTGCTTCCGACCATGGGAGACCATGGCGGGCTCTATCAGGTACTCCTGAACCTCTGTGTCAACGCACGCGATGCCATCTGCGCCCGCCCGGATGGAACTGGAGTGCTGACCATCGAAGCGCGCAACGCGGTGATCGGGAAGGACGTCAGCTCCCATCTTTTTGCCGCGCCGGGAAGCCGATGTGTGGAGCTGAAGGTCTCCGACACCGGTGTGGGAATTCCGGAACAGATCCGTGATAGGATCTTCGACCCATTCTTCACGACGAAGGAGCGTGGTCGCGGCACCGGGCTGGGGCTGTCCATTGTCTATAATATCATCCGGAGCCATCAGGGAGCGATCTTGCTGGAAAGCGAACCGGGAGTCGGCTCAACCTTCAGGGTTTTCCTCCCTGCCGTTCAGGCGGACCCGGTGGATGACCTCCACAAAGATCGCCCTGTCCCCCAAGGAACCAGGAAGCAGAAGGTTTTGCTCGTCGATGACGAGCCGGCGATGCAGGAGCTTGGACGCGTGATGCTGGAGGAGGACGGCTACGAAGTAACCATTGCCGCCAATGGGTTGGAGGCGCTCGAGATCTACAAAGAAGACCACGACACCATCGACCTTGTTGTCCTGGATCTCGTCATGCCGGGGATGGATGGCGGGCAGACGTATACGGAGATGAAAAAGATCGACAAGGGGCTGAAGGCGTTCTTTTGCACGGGTTTTATCTCGGATCAGATCATCGCCGGCCTGCTGGAGGAGGAAAAGCTCTATGCCATCTCCAAGCCTTTTCGCCCTGATGAGTTTCTCAGAACAGTACGGAATGTGATCTGCTCCGGAAACCGGGTTGAAAGGACCTGAGGCTTCAGTTAGACGGCTGGCTAATATTGTGCACTCAACGTCATCAGCAGTAATGTGGACCACGGAATTCGACAGTGCATGGGTGTTTTTTTTCTGGCATAGCCTTTGAAAATAGTTCATCCAGCATGCCTCCGGGGGGGCGGTACATTCGCGGTAGAGGAACACTCGCTGCTTGGAGAGGCGCAATGAACAAGTCGCACCATTGAGAGGTCGCGTGGAATCGCAGCGTGCAGTAGCCAAGCGGATCCTGCTCGTCGAGGATGACGAGCTGTTCAGACGGTCGCTGCTGTCATATCTGGGGATTCTCGGTTATGAAGCAGTCGCGGCCGCTTCCGCCGAAGAAGCGTTAATGAAGCAGGAACAGCAACCTGTCGATCTTGTGTTGACCGATTTCCACCTGTTGCGCATGAATGGGATCGACCTGGTTCGCACGCTGCGTGCAACAGGCAGCAAGATTCCGGCCATCCTCATCTCGGGATTTCTGAGTGATGAAGTCAGGCAGATGGCAAGCGATGTCCGGATTGATGCCGTACTCCGGAAACCTGCGGATTTGCTGAAACTGAAAGAGTTGCTTCCCGGGCTCCTGGGTACGATGGCATAAGGACGCCGTGCCGTGAGACGCAAAGGCGATCTGCATACGTGTGTGGATCCTTTCAAGCGGTGTTCGCTCTGCTCACATGAGTGGAAGACCAGAGAGGACTTCCTGAGCGACCGGGAGAACCATTTTGACGGATACCAGGCG
>JAGDMJ010000289.1 GCA_017860555.1 Bacteroidota bacterium | reverse complement strand
ACCCGGAGGATAGTGCTTTCGGGCATCACAGGGGAGATCTCTCTGCGTTTGCTCAACGCATATGGGCTGAGGGATCCATTTGCATGGTACCTGCACAAAAGGGCCGATCAGCGGCTGAAGTGGACGGCCGAGGTCGAGCAGTTGAGGCTGTTACCACTCTATCCGGCGATCGGACTCGCCGTGCGGTTCTGAACCGTGAGCCAGAAAGACGTTTCTGGATGCCATTGATGTCTTTTTTGTCAAAAGAGTTAAGGCCGGAGGGATGTTCTATGCGCAATCTGTTTTTGCTTATGGTCGCGGCGTTGATCTGTGGATGCGGAAAAGACGATCTCCTCGTGGATACGGGAGCGATCTCATTGCCTGCCGAGGTGCGTCTCCACCTGGGACAGTCGGTCCTTTTTCCACGCGAGGGCTACACGATCACCTTTGAGCAGGTAACGGAGGACTCACGCTGTCCAATCGGCGTGGTGTGCGTCTGGGCAGGCGATGGCGCGGCGAGGCTGAGCCTGAAGGATCAAGCCGGTGCAGTCAACAACGACACGCTTCACACCACCTTGGATCCGAGGTGGATCCAATTTCAGGTGCTCACGGTTCGCTTGAAAGGTCTTGACCCTTACCCCGTGTTCGACGAGCCGCTTGATTCCTCGCTCTATGTTGTTACGCTCGAGGTAGGTCGGGCCGCACCGGAGCCGGTGGAGACTAAATAGGGAGACGGTGAATCATGATAAGTCATCCTCGACTTTTGCTCCTGACGATCCTTGGATTTCCCATGGTGTTCTGCGATGTGATGATCGGGCAGGAAGGAGGCAACATGCGGCCTCCGGATAACCACGGCTGCGTAACAATCAAACAGGGCATCTGGGGAAATGTCTGGCTCTGGGAGGGAGATTTCATGCCGGGTCCTGGAGCGGCGAGTCGTGGGAAGGTGACTGCTGTCCGGAGGGAGGTGCTCATCTATGAGCCGACCCCCTTGAAAGTCCTGGAACCATCTACCGGGACGGACTTCACCAAGGTGAAATCAAAGCTCGTCAAGAAGGTGAAATCGTGCAAGAACGGTTTCTACCAGGTTTCCCTGCCTCCCGGGAGGTACAGTGTTTTCGTGAAACAAGGCTCATCCTTGTACGCGAATTGGTTCGACGGGGAGGCGTACGTTCTACCGGTGACGGTCGTGAAGGATAGTGTTACAAAATTCCAGATTGATGTGACGTCCGGGGCAACGTACTAACATCCCGGGTGCGGATGCTCACCGATGCCACGGGGGAAGGCCTCGCATGTCATGGAGTTCCCTATCTCGCAAACATGTTCAACTGCCGGTACCAGGCTGGGCCGAATGACATGATGACGACGAAACAGCATGCTTTCATCCTTGGGTTGACCCTGCTTCTCCCGGTGCCCCTCGCCGCCCAATATTGGGGGGAACGGGTGCTGGAAAAATCGTTCGAGCAGACGCAGGTCTTCTTCACGCCGGACTATTTGAATCCCTACGGCATCGGAAGTTTCAAGTCCACGACTCCCGGCCTGCTGAGCGATCCGCTCCTGGATTTTGCCGTCAATCCCGCTCTCCTGGCACTGGACAGCACGCAGTCGGCCTACCTGTACACAGATTTCCGAAGCGCCCGGAATGTGCAAGAGAAGGAAACGGGATATTATCCTCCCTGGATCTATGCGGCGGATAACGTCAGGGCAGACAGGGCCTACTATCCCCGTCTCTACGTGAACACCCGCCGGGAGCTCGAGCCCGTTTTTTCGGGCGCGATCATCGTCCGCCCTGTGCCGTCACTTGTCAGAGACCTGTACATCGGTGCGACGTACCAGATGGTCATGCAAGACGAGAAGTACTATAGCATCCCTCAAGACATATACCGGTCGGTGGCGGGATATGACTACAACGGCCGGGAGGCTGCCGGAGCAGCGGATATCCCAATTGTTGACAAGTACAGCGGAAAAGACAACATGCATCAAGCGGGGCATTTGGCGACTGCATTCGTCAAGTTCGGCCTTCCCGCGGGATTCGATATAAGCGCAAGGCTCAGCCGCGTCATCTTTTCGCGAGCCGGATCGTACGGGTCCTCAAATCTTTGGGAGTACTCTCCGTATGCCACCGGCACCTCACTCTGGTCAAACTTTGAAGCACGAAACCAGGAATACGCGCACTGGGACGGGTCGGCAGGCATCGAGTTTCATGTCAACGAAAACGTCGCTCTTGGCGCGACCGGAGGATACCTCTCGGGAGAAGCGACGCAGGCGCTCACCAAAAACGATTCGTCGTTCTACACATCCTCATCGACGTCGTACACCAGCTACTACAACCGCTCCGCCAATTCACTCCAGGAATGGCGGCACGATGGAACGACCACGTACTATGGCGCGGATCTGAGAGTGCGGTTCTCCCCGGCAACTTTGCTGACCCTCTACTATCAACACCGACGAGCCGAAATTGATATTGGACTCGGGTCCAACGTCCTGGACACGAGCGTGAGCAACTACACCTGGGAGGGAACGCCCCCGGGCACGAGTTATTCGCAGTCATACCTGAGCGATGTACGGAGCGGGACGGGCACGCAGATTATTACCACAAACCGCATAGCGGCGACGCTGCAATGGAATATCAATGAGCGAGTCAACCTGTCGGTGGGGGCCTTCGTGGAGTCGCAGGATCAGACAATAACAACCGGCGAAGCGGTTGTTGTTCAGAGCCGGTCGCGGTACTGGCATGGAGATGCGTCATACGATTACCGCTACAGCCAACAAGAAGCGAAGGAACTCCTCTGGACTTTCACGACAAAACGAACGAGTTTTCAGATTCCAGTATTCCTGACCGTCAAGGCGACCGAGGCGCTTGAGGTGCTCTTCGGGCTGAACCGCAACGCAGCCTGGTGGAAGATTGACGATGTGACGCTTGCCCTCTTCCAATATCGGCGATCGATGTACAATGGGCAGGTGCAGAACGCCACGAACTTCGGTGAGCGCTATACCGAACCGCGCGAGGAAGTGAGTGATGTGCGCACGACGTTCCTTGGCGGAGTTACCGTGACTCCGGTGCAGCCTCTGAAACTTCGCCTGCTCATGGTCCCGAATTTTCACGATACATTTGACGGCTCCGAACTTGAACAGCTTCAGTGGTGGGTCACGCTGACCGTGACCCCGTGATTGCGTTTCATGTGACGAAGAGCGACGTTTTTGGTATCGTGAAACGCTTCTCCCACAACAGACAGAGACCGACGATGAGTTTTATCAGGCGTGCGCGCATCGTAACGACGTTCCCAGCATTGGTGCTGTTCCTGTGCCAGCATTCGTTTGCTCAATGGCTCCGTCAAGAGATTCCATCCGGGATTGGCATGCTGCTGACGGTGGACTTCAGCGATTCCCTCCGTGGGGCCTCGTCGGGATATCGGCCAGGCTTTCATGGTAGCGCCATCTATACAACCGATGGGGGAGTCCATTGGGAACGTGCCACCGTTCCCGACTCTTCCCGTTCTCTCGTGACGCTCCAGATGATCAACAGCGATACCGGATACATCGCCGGGGCGTACAATGTGCCGGCGGGATCGGGAATCCCGTCGTCTTCTTTTCGAGACCTCCCCACCCATCGTCCCCTCGCCCGGGGAATGGAGCGCTTCCTGCAGAGCATTGGGTACGTACCAGGAGATGAGTACCGTGCTCTCTTCCTGCGGACCACCGATGGCGGAAAAAGCTGGCACAGTCCGGGCAGGCTTCCCGACTCCCTGGGCTACCTGTTAGGCGCATCATTCGTCGACGCGCGCACGGGGTATATCACCGGCGATGGTTTGCCAAGTCTCACCACTGCTGTCATTCTCAAGACCACAGATGGCGGTGCACAGTGGCTCACGTTGCGGATCCCGGATTCGATTGCGACACTGCGAAATATCTGTACTCTGGATGCTGACCATGTGATTGCGGTCGGATATGAGAATGCGGTCCAGGGTGTCATCGTGCGCACGACGGATGGAGGGGTGACGTGGGACAAGGTGGCATTTCCTGCCGTCGACAACTTTACGGATCTCTCGTTCTCTCATCCGTCCGTTGGATATGCTGTGGGTGTCTCTGCCGAGTTTCGCGCGGTCGTGTATAAGACCTCCAATAGCGGGGAGAGTTGGCATCCTGTGTCACTCCTTTCGGACACCACGCTATTGGAGGTGGTCCGGTTCCTTCCGGGGACAGACGAGGGGATCATTGCGGGGGAACAGCTCGTGCCTGATACGTTGGACATGAAAATCGCCCAGCCGTTCAGTGCGCGCACGACCAAAGGGGGAGTTGCCTGGGTCAACGAAGACCTTCCGGGAGATTCGATCTGGACAGTGCTTGTAGGTGCCGATCTGCTCTCTCCCGGGCAGGCATATCTTGCGGGCGGTGATGGCGGCCGTGGCGTCATGTACCGGTTTCACGGGGACGGTACCGTTTCGGTTTCCACAACAAGGGAGCATTCACCGGCACGTTTTGAACTCTTCCAAAATTACCCTAATCCGTTCAATCCAAAAACTGAAATCAGAAGTCAGTTGTCGGAGGGGAGGCATGTGCGTTTAGTAGTTTATGATCTGCTCGGTCGAGAAGTGGCTGTCCTGGTCGATGAATGGAGAGCAGCCGGCAGTTATCGGGACACCTTCTCCTCCAGAGGAGGGAATCGCGGCGGGCTGGCAAGCGGGATTTACATCTACAGACTTATAGCCGGGTCCTTTGTCGCCTCGAGACAGATGATCCTTCTGAGGTGACAACATCACAGACAATGCTGGAGGTTTGATGAGATTCCTTCCTGCCCTGGTGCTGCTGATCATTGCTTCTCCAGGCTTGCTTCTGGCTCAAGAGAAGTCCCCGGCCTCAAGTTTGGAATTCATGCCGGGTGTTGTGTTTGTCAAACTCTTTCCCGGTGCGCCTCTTGACGTTGCCGGATGGGAAAGCGCGGATGATGTTGCTTACGCTGGAACCGGCCTGAG
>JAGDMJ010000288.1 GCA_017860555.1 Bacteroidota bacterium | reverse complement strand
CCTTCCTTGCAGAAGACCTACACAGAAAAGGGCGTGGTCTGGCTTTCCATTTGTTCCTCAGCACCCGGAAATGAGGGGTATTGGGAGGGAGACGAGCTGAGGTCACAGATGGAACGAATGAAGTCCACCCCATCGGCCTACCTGGTTGACGCAGACGGTACGGTGGGACGGTTGTATGCTGCAAAGACCACCCCTACCATGTACATAGTGGATCCCGGGGGGATACTCATCTACGCCGGGGGGATTGACGATACGCCCTCAACGGCTGTGGACGCGGCCCCAAAGGCCCGGAACTATGTTCGTGAGGCGCTTGACCTGGCGATGGCCGGGAAGCCGGTAGAGGTCACATACAGCCGAGCGTACGGCTGCTCGGTGAAATACTAGGCTTCGCATAGACAGATCAAGTTTCCATCCTTTTTTTCCTGCTTCTGGTGACTTTTTCCCCCCTTTCTGTGTTTGGTAGCGTAGATGGGTTTTCGGTATTCTCCTTCCGTCAGGCATTCGACGAGCGCTCGCATGACTGGTGATCGAATAACTCCCCACGAGCTTCAGCAGACCCTGGCGGAACTCTCTCATCGAAAAGCGGAAGAGGTTGTGAAACGACAGGCCGAACTGATCGACCTGAGCCCCGATGCCATGTTCGTGCGAAGGCTTGACGGCGTCATCACGTTCTGGAGCACAGGCGCGGAAAACCTCTACGGCTTTACGAAGCAGGAGGCGATCGGCAAAACCTCGCGAGACCTGCTGGGTACGACACTCCCCGAGCCGTTCGACTCGATCCTTGCCACACTTCGAGAAGGGAGGCGCTGGACCGGAGAGTTGATTCATCGAAGGCGGGACGGCGTCTTGATAACGGTCCAGAGCCGCTGGCTCCTGCGGCCCGGCAGCGGGGAATACGACGAGGAGATATTTGAATCCAACGTCGACATCACGGAGCGGAAACGGGCTGAAGAAGTTGTGCAGCGCCAAGCCGATCTCATCGAGCTGAGCCCCGACGCCATGTTCGTCAGGACTCTCGGAGGCCACATCACTTTCTGGAGCAAGGGAGCGGAGAAACTGTACGGGTACACCAAAGAAGAAGCCCTTGGCAAGACTTCCCAGGAACTTCTCGTTACCACGCTGCCGGAGCCGTTCGAATCCATTGTGGCCAAGCTCCGGAAAGGGGGTGAGTGGAGCGGCGAGTTAATCCATTGCAGGCGGGGCGGGGCGTTGCTGACGGTCCAAAGCCGCTGGCTCTTGCGACCTGGCAGCGGGGAGTATCCCGAAGAGATATTCGAATCGAATGTTGACATCACCCTGCGGAAGCGGATGGAAGAGGAGCTCCGGCAGAGTGAAGAGCGGTTCCGCATGTTGATCGAGACTTCCAGCGAACCCGTGGCCATCCTGGATGACGCGCGGCGGTTCGCATCCATCAGCCAGGCCGGTGCGCAGGTTCTCGGCTGGAGTCGCGGCGTGCTTGCCGGGAAGGAATCAGGCGCCCTCATTCCTTCCGACGAACGGCCGATGTTCGAGAAGGCGATCAATGAGCTTCAGGACTCGGCGGAGCGGAACCTCGCGATTCTCATGACCCGCTTCACCCGCGAGAACGGCAACAGGCGCTGGATCGAATGGGAGTTCAGCCGTATCCGTGCCGGGGGACAGGCTCGCGGATTCATCGTGAGGCTGCGCGACCTCGGGGCTTATCTACCCGTCGGCCGCAGGTTTCACAAGGGGCACTCCGACAAGTAGCGCATGCGCCTGGCTTTCAATGCGCACGGCACATGTGTCGGCACAAGGAACCCCGGCTGCGGTCGTGACGTCCCTCGATAAACACCAGGCTTCCTGTTCTCAGAGCTCCAATGCCCTCCGAATGCCAAGCTCCATTCCCCGCAGTTCCGCAAGCCCGCGCATCCTGCCGAAGAGCGAATACCCGGGGTAGATGTTCGGTCTGTTCCGGTCCGCCAGCATCAGGTGGCCATGATCCGGACGCATCGGCATGCGCCGGTTTCTGGGCTCTTCGACGGCACGCCGGTTCTGCTCGACGAGAAGGGCCTTCATCACACCGTAGATGTCCACATCGCCGTCCAGGTGGTTCGCTTCGATGAAGTTGCCTGCGTCGTCACGCGTGATGTTGCGCAGGTGAACGAAGTTGACCCGCTGCGCGAACCGTTCCGCCATGCCGACCAGATCGTTACCCGCACTGGCGCCGAAGGAACCGGTGCAGAGCGTGATGCCGTTTGCCGGGTCATCCACCGTGGCAAGGATGCGTTCGACATCGTGAGCATCGCTGACCACGCGCGGCAATCCCAGCAGCGGCCAGGGTGGATCATCCGGATGGATCGCCATCCTGACGCCGGACGCGATGGCGACGGGAATGACCTCTCTGAGAAAGTCGCGGAGGTTCTCCCGAAGCCTCTCCCCGTCGATCCGCTCATAGGACAGGAGCGCTGCCCTGAGCCCATCCAGAGTATACGTTTCCCCAGATCCCGGAAACCCGAGGAGCACCGTCTTCACCAGCCGGTCCCTCCCCTGCTCATCCAGGCCGTCAAAGAGCGCCTGCGCTTCACGGCGTTGCTCTTCGCTGTAGCTTGCCTCGGCCCCGGGCCGCCGCAGCAGGAAAAGATCGAAGGCCACAAAGGGTTTTTGCTCGAAGCGCGTCGTGACGGAGCCATCCTCAAACTCCACTTCCAGGTCCGTTCGGGACCAGTCCAGAACCGGCATGAAATTATAGCAGACCGTGTCAATCCCGAGGGTACCGAGGTTGCGGAGAGAGGCCGTGTAGTTCTCGATGAACTCCTCACAGCGGTCGGTTCGGCGTTTGATGTCTTCATGGACAGGAAGGCTCTCGGCTACGGACCAGACCAGCCCTTCCGATTCGATGGCATCCTTCCGCTTCCGGATCTCATCAACGGTCCAGACGTTTCCGACCGGGATATGGTGCAGCGCCGTGACAATGCCCGTCGCACCTGTCTGTTTGATTTCCTTCAGGCTGATGGGATCATCCGGTCCGAACCATCTCCACGTCTGCTCAAATGCCATAGCTTCGTTCAATCCCTTTCAATTCGTCAACACCCGCGTCGAGCCCCGGATGATGAACTCCGTTTCGAGCACGACCCGCTCGGTCGGCAGGATGGTGGGAGACTCGATGTTACGGATGAGGATCTCCGCCGCCCGTTCGCCGATCTCCCGTTGAGGAGCCCTGATTGTCGTCAGGGGAACAGGATAGAGATTCGCATAGTAGATGTCATCATTGCCGATGATGGAAATGTCTTCGGGCACGCGGATCTTCAGTTCCTTCAACGCGCTCATGACTGCCAGGGCCTGCTGGTCGTTGAAACAGACGATGGCGGTCGGGAAATCCTTGTGCGCCCTGTTCTTGAAGTATTTCATCGCCGCCCCGTGGCTCTCCTCGTACCGCGAACCGACGGACACGATCATGTCCTTGCTGAAGACCAGCGGGCTCTCGCTGAACGCATGGCGAAATCCTTCGATGCGCTCCTGCGTGTGGGATGAGCTCGGCGGACCGGCAAAATGCACGATCTTCGTGTGGCCGCTCTCGATCAGATACTTCACCGCTTTCTTGATCGCCCGCAGATTGTTAATGGCGACCACGTTGGCCTGGATGCCTTTCACGTCTTCAAGAAGGACGAAGGGATAGTTGAGCATCTTCAATTTGAAGAGGTGCTCGATCTCTGCCATGCCTTCCACGATCGGGGCGATGATGGCGCCTTTGATGTCCTTTGCCGAGAAGAGGCGCGTGAATTTCTTCTCCCATTCGTGATTGTTTTCCGAGCTTGTGATGATGACGGAGTATCCTTTGCTGCTCGCATAGTCCTTCACGCCCGAAGCGATCGTGGTGTAGAACGGATAGCTCAGGTCTTTGATGACAATGCCGATGCTCCGGTCCTGCTGCCCGTTGCGCAGATTCCGTGCGCCGCCGCGAGGGCGGAAGTTCATTTGCTTCATCACCTCGAGGACATGCTCACGGGTTCCCGACTTGACGGAATCCTTGGCATTGATGACGGCAGACACCGTTCCCTTCGAGACACCCGCGTGGCGTGCCACATCTTCAATGGTTATTCTTTTCATGCTGTAAGGCCTCTTCGTTGAAACGGTCAACGTGCGCCTGAACGAATAAATCGCACACAAAGCAGATGACGGAACTCTCCCGGGCCGCCAGGAACGAAGCGAGAAACCTTCTCGCCATCAGCCTCTCCCTGCATCCCCGTAGATCCTGAATTTGCCGCTGACCTGAAGCAGGCCGAGCATGCACAGGAGCCCGTCGTAGTACCGGTAGAGGCCGTGCGGCACAGGGAGCATCCAGAGTTCCTCGACGGGTTCCGTCCTGAAAGTCTCCGTCGATGCCAGGCAGGCAACGGCGTTCATCGCCACCAAGCCCGGCGAGTGGTCCACGGAAAGCTTTTTCCCATCCAACGTGTATTGATTGCCATAGTGACCCTCGGATTGGAAGAAGCGGAGGAGCCGATTGGACTGATTGACCTGCCAGGGGTCCTTGGCAAACCAAGCATAGTCCAGCCCGACGTTCATGGCGACACGCCAGGCATCGAAGCGGAAATCCGCATGCCCGCCCTTCCATGGATCAACGGGGGTACCGTCAAAGTTGGCATAATCCGGCGTCAACCCGGTTCGGGGATGGGCAGCCTTCCTCAGAAAGGCCCGGCTGGCCGACGCAGCTTCGGACCAGAACTCCTTCTCCTTCTCCGCCCATCGGGCCCAGAGTTCGTAGAAATGAGGAAGGTGATAGGAAGGATCGGTGAAGCGTGCCCCTGCGACAGAGGGAACGAAGACCACCTGGCGTTCAGCCCGGTTGAACATGTTGGCGACCTGCCCGTTGTTCTCCGGTGCCGACTCCTTGTTGAGCATTGCATCGAGGATCGCGTTCGCTTCTTTTCCGTAGTGGAAGATCCCTTCACCGTTTCCCCAGCGGGCGGAGGCGAACAGGAGAGACATCACGATCCACTCTTCTCC
>JAGDMJ010000287.1 GCA_017860555.1 Bacteroidota bacterium | reverse complement strand
TTACATGGTCATCACCGGCGGGGGGGGAGGCATCATGCAGGCCGTCAACGAAGGGGCCGGCCACGAGCATTCCTTCGGTGTGAACATCCGCCTGCCCTTTGAGGAGAAGCCGAATCCGGTGAGCGAGGGGAACCCGCGGTTCATTACGTACAAGTATTTTTTCAACCGCAAAGTGGCCTTCCTGAAGGAAGCGGATGCCGTGGCGCTCTTTCCGGGCGGCTTTGGCACGCTCGACGAGGCCATGGAGACGCTCACCCTGGTGCAAACGGGCAAACGCAATCCCATGCCGCTTGTGCTCGTGGACGATCCTGACCGGCCCTACTGGCCTCACCTGATCCGGTTCCTCGAGGAAGAACTCCTGGCCCGTGACTATATCTGCCCCGCGGATTTTTCGCTCTTCGAGCGGGTCAGTTCCGTCGAAGCCGCGGTGGAGAAAATCCGGCATTTCTATCGCCGTTATCACAGCCTGCGGTACGTGCATGGCCAACTCGTGATCCGGCTCACATCTGCGCTCGGCCCCGATGACATCCGGAAGCTGACGGATCAGTTTCATGACATCCTACTACCCGGGGGAGGAATCGCTGCGTCCGGCGCTCTGGAAGCGGAGAGGGAGGACGCGGATGTCATTCACCTGCCGCGGCTCGCGATCGACTTTAACCGCAAGAACTTCGGCAGGCTCAGGAGTCTCATTGATTCGATCAATGATCTGTAACCTTCTGATTCCCCCGGGAACGGCTGCAGGATCCCGAAAGCGCGGCAAACGTTGCCTGTTCATCCGGAACCTCTGCTCCGGCTTTCAATCCATGATCGGGTTTCTCCCACCACGAAAAATAGACAGCATCGAACGAGCCGAGACCTATAAAAAACAGATTCTGTTACATAGAGCTTCCTGATGCAGTTGAAATCGGATTCTTGAAGAATATTGAATAGTTCAAATGATAATTATTGAAAACAAAACTGAATTCCGATAATGTCTATTTGATCCAAGCGCCTGTCTTACAAATGTTTTTGTGACGGTATGGATTCGAGCAAGGATTCTATTTCTTTCGGAATCAACAGGGTGCATGATGCGTAAATTCCTGTCATGGCCTATTCGGGTTCACTTGCTGTTATTGGTAATCCTGTTGGTTTTGCCGTCCATCACCTTAATACTTTATTCAGGGGTGGTCGCACGCGATCAAGCCATAGAGGATGCCGAAAGCGAATGCCTGAAATTTGTCAACGCCATTGCAGGTGAACAACAAGCTGCGGCTGCAGGTGCCCAGCAACTGGTGGCTGCCCTTGCCCTGCTCCCCATGGTGCAATCACGGAATGGCCCGGCGACCGATGCCCTCCTTTCCGATCTTCTGAAAAAGAATCCTCTATATTCCAACATTGTGATTAGCGACCAATCCGGCTTTATCTGGGCGTCGTCCACACCCGTAGAAGGAAACCTCTCGATAGCCGGCAGAAAATATTTTCAAGATGCGGTCCGTTCCGGGACGTTTTCGTCCGGTGAATTCTCAGTCGGCAGGATAGCGAAAAAGCCTGTCATGACTTTTGCCCAGCCGGCAGTGAACGCATCGAATGAACTGGGCAACGTGATCGCCGTTGCCATGAATCTTGACTACTTCCAGTCCCTGTTCGATAAAATCAATCTTCCGGCCGGCTCTTCATTCAGCCTGCTGGATCACCGGGGGATTATTCTCCACAGGAACAGTCGAGATGCTTTTTCCGAGCAGCTTGTGGGACAGCCCGACATCCGGGAAGAGCTCTTCACAAAGATGGTGGAGGGAGCCGATGAAGGAACGTATGAAGCAATAGGCAATGACGGCAAGGACCGCCTGACGGCCTACAAGAAAATCCGGCTGCCGCATCATTCACAGCCCTATCTTTACATTCGTTCAAGCGTACCGAAGGCCACGGTCGTTTCGAGAGCAAACACGGCGATGTTCATGAACATGGTTATCCTTATGTCGGTATTTGCCGTCGGGCTGATCCTGGCCTTGTTCATCGGGAAGCGCATGATCCTGGACCCGGTCACGAAACTGAAGGAGGCCTCCCGGCAATTGACCGCCGGTCGCCGTCTCGTGAACGTCTCCGGGCAGGTGAAAGATGGCGAACTCGGGGAGTTGGCTCATGCCTTCGACGATATGGCGGAGGCGTTGCTCCGGAAAGAAAAGGTGCAACTTGCCTCTGAGGCGGCAGTCGAAGAAGCCAGAAAATCGCTGGAGACGGAACGAAATCTACTTCAGTCCGTCATGAATGGTGCGAGGAACTCGCATCTCGTTTATCTGGATCGAAACTTCAATTTCGTGCGGGTGAATGAAACATACGCCAAGACCTGCGGATACACGCCGGAGGAGATGATCGGGAAAAACCACTTCGCCCTCTATCCTCACGAGGAAAACGAAGCGATCTTTGCCCGCGTGCGGGATACGGGCATACCGGAAAAGTTCCATGACAAGCCGTTCGTCTTCCCCGACCAGCCGGAGCGGGGGGTGACCTATTGGGACTGGACGCTCACCCCGGCCAAAGGCGATGCAGGAAGTGTCGTCGGCCTGATATATTCCCTTTTTGAGACGACGGAGCGAAGGCGGGCCGAGGAGGAGCTGCGGAAAGAACGAGACTTCAGCACCGCTGTGCTGGACACAGCCGGCGCGCTGGTGGTCGTGCTCGACAAAGAAGGCAGGATCACTCGCTTCAACCGAGCCTGCGAGGAAATAACGGGCTACCTGACCGAAGAGGTCCTGGGCCGTATGTTCTTGGAATTCCTGATCCCCACGGAGGACGTTCAGGGCGTGCGGCAAGCATGGAACGCTTTGCGTGCGGGGGATTTCCCAAACCAGCATGAGAACCATTGGGTGGCAAAGGACGGGGCAAGACGCTTGATCGCATGGTCCAACACAGCGATCACCAGCGGGAAGGGTGAAATCGACTACATCATTGGGACCGGTGTAGACATCACTGAACGCAAACAGGCCGAAGAGGCGCTGCAAGAAGCAAACGAGGCCCTGGAGCAAAGGGTCAGGGAGCGCACGATGGCTCTGCAAAATCTCGCAGAGCAGCTCGAGAGGAGCCGCCATGATCTGCGCAAGCTGGCCTCGGAGCTTGTCATGGCAGAGGAACGCGAGCGCAAGCGGATCGCAGGGGTGCTGCACGACGAGGTTGCCCAGACACTGGCGGCAGCCCGGATGCAACTCGACTTGCTTCAGGGGATTTCGTCGGATGAGAAGGAAAAGCAGAACTTGGTGGAGATCAAGGCACTCCTCATGCAATCGCTCCAAGAAACGCGCGCCCTGATGACCGACATCGGCAACCCCCTGCTATTTGACATGGGACTGAAAGCCGCCTGCGAAGCGCTCGTTAGCCGGCTGATGGAGAGGCACTCCATTCGGATCAGTTGCGACATACGGGATGCATACAAGCACCTTGATCCTGATGTAAAAACGATTCTGTACCAGGTGGTTCGGGAGCTTCTGAACAATGTCGTGAAGCACAGCAAGGCCCAGAACGCCCATGTCCTGATCGACGCGGAAAACGGCCATTTCCGGGTGAAAGTCACAGACGATGGTTTGGGGTTTGACCCGCAGATGCTCGGGGCGCCCACTGTCGAAGGCGGGTTCGGACTTTACAGCATAAGAGAACGACTGATTGCCATAAATGGAAGCCTCAAGATCGAATCCACTCCGGGAACCGGCACGGTGGTGACGGCCATTCTTCCCAAAGTATTGGGCGGATCACAAGCAGCCCGAAGCGCGTAAAGAACTCGCACAATAACGGAAGGGGAAACATCATGAAGATCAGGGTCATGATTGTAGACGACCACCGGGTGTTTCGCGATGGGCTCAAATTGGTGATCAACCATCAGACCGACATGGAAGTTGTCGGGGAGGCGGAAGACGGTTTGAAGGCGGTTGCACTGACCCGCGAACTGCTCCCGGATGTAATCCTCATGGATGTCAAAATGCCGATCATGGACGGAGCCGAAGCCACCAGCCGGATTCTTGCCGAAATGCCCGGCACGAAGATTCTGGCGCTTTCCATCTACGCCGACGACGGATTCATGGAGGGCATGATGCACGCCGGCGCACTGGGATACATCCTGAAAGGATGCGATTCCGAGGAATTGACTAACACCATTCGCCGAACTGCAGGCTCCCGAAGCGCTTAACCGGTTATTGCATCTTTTCCTTCATTTCAATTGCAGATCTTTAGACAGCCTGGAATGCATCACCTGAGAAGTTGTGAAAGACGCGGTCCGAATACGCCTCCGTCCATCGAAGGCGCCCTTGCAACCATTCACCCCCGGGACCCGGGCACTTCATCCCTTGACAGCCGTTTCCCAATCCATTACAAATTACGCAGCGTCCAGTCGGTCCCTAACCAACCCAGTCAGCCTAGACATGATGGGGGTCCTTGAGCGAACGAAGAAACCCTGCTTTCGGTGGAAGGCGGGGGTTTTTATTTTAACCGCGACCGCGCATCGACAAGGAGGAGTGCATGAAATACCCCGATCTGAGCTTTGAGCCGTTCTTCACGTGGGCAAACCGGCCGAGGATCCTCTACAAAGCCGGTGTGCGGGAAGAGTTGGGTTTTGAAATGGAAAAACTCGGGGGCACAAAGGCGGTCCTCTACACCGACAAGGGTCTTGTTCAGGCCGGTGTGGCCCAGATGGTCATCGAAGCCATCGAGGCTTCCAACCTGGAGTTGGCCGGTGTCTATGACAATATCGTGCAGGACGCCCGCCTTGGATTGATCAACGAGGGGGCTGCTTTTTACCGCAAATGCGGTGCCGACTGCATGGTGGTCGTGGGAGGGGGAAGTGTTATGGACACGGCCAAGGCCATCAATATCATGATCGGCGGGAGCCATGAAGACTTTTCGCCCCTGGCGGAGCAGGTCGGATTATTTGATGGCGCCCGGCTCCTGCCGCCGCATATTGCGTTTCCCACCACAGCCGGGACAGGCGCTGAAGTGACCTATGCCATGG
>JAGDMJ010000286.1 GCA_017860555.1 Bacteroidota bacterium | reverse complement strand
TGAACGAGACGCTTGTGAATGACTTTGAGCCTGCGGTCTTCCATGCCTTTCCGGATATCCGGAGACTCAAAGAAGACATGCTGACGGCGGGAGCGGTCTACGCCTCCATGTCTGGTAGCGGCTCATCAGTATACGGACTGTTCAACGATGGCGCGGCAGCAGAGAAGTTGGAGCTCCTGCTTCGTGCCAGGGGATACCGGACATGCATCACCCCTCCCCACTTCCTCCCTGAAGAATGAATCGGACGCTCATGCCTCATTTGACCAAAGGCATCCTGTTTCTTGTCTCCTTCTTCGTACTCCATTGTCTCCCTGCATCCGCACACGCCCAGCAGAACATCCCCGGCCCTGGCAAGATCGATTCGACAGGCAGCAGACCTCCGGGAACATTCGCCGACTCGACAGGCGCGGCCAGGGAAGACAGTGTTCGCGCCGACTCCCTCCGTCCTGTGCCGGATACTCTCGGCCGCATGAGTACGCCATCTCTTGTCGGCACGCTGGACAGAAGCATGGATTCGGCCCATTACGTGACAATGGAAGAAATCCATTGGATAGATTTCACGTATCCCGGGTCTCTCCTGGAGGCCTTTCCTGGTGTGTATATGCGCAATCTCCACAGCGCCGGCCAGTACAACCAGATCAATATCAGGGGAGAAGACTGGCGGAGCGTTGCCGTGCTCCAGAACGGCAGGCTGATGAACGACCCAGCATCGGGTATCTATAACCTGTACCAGTACTCCACTGAGTATCCTGACAGGGTCGAGTTGATCACCGGGCCACGGGCCTTCTTGTATGGCCTCAACAGCGCCGCCGGTTCCATCAATTTCGTGACCAGGAACTACAACAGCAACCGGCCGTTCACCAAACTGAACTACTCCCAGGGCGGCTGGGGGTACGCTTATACCGACGGTACGTTCAGCCAGAATATTTCCCGCAAGCTCAATGTGACCATGGGCTTCCAATTTCAGGGCGTGGATGGGAGATTCGTGAACAGCCTCCATGAGGTCTGGAATGTCCGGGGGAAACTGCGCTACAATGTGTCCAAAGCCCTCAACATCATCCTCTCGGACTATTACACGACAAGCAAGACTGACCTGAATGGGGGAATCGACCTCCTGCGCTCGAGGGACCCATTCGACCCCCGCCTGGCCGTGGTCAGGAACGCAGAGTCATACGATAAGATCACACGACACGACGCGGACCTCTCAGTCGTCGGGACGTTCTTCGAGGATTCGGTGAACGTCTCCACGTTGAACCTTTACTACTCCAACAACTTCCGGGAATACCGGGATGAGGAGAACCGATACGATCCGTCCAACGGGATTATGAACATGTCCGATCACACCTCCTCATGGATGGGAGGAACACTCTCACAGAATTATCATACGCAGTGGCAGCGGTTCAATGCGGGATTGAACGTGGAACTAAGGCAGGTCGAAGGAAGCCCGAATATCGGGAGGCGGCGAAACACGATTGCCTCCGCATGGGGAAAAGAGGAATTCCTCCTCGGAGAATTTCTGACCGTCGCGGGCTTCGGCCGTTTCGAGACCTATCTGAAAAAGCAATATCTCGGCTGGGGCGCGGACGCGACCTTGCGATTGTCCCCATCTGTCACCTTGTTCGGCGGCTTCTCCTTCTCGAACCGGATGCCCAACTACATGGAGCTGTACTGGACTGACAGCACAGTCACTCGCGAACAGGGGCTTGTTGCCGAACAACATCGCGGATTGGAAGCCGGGGCGGAGATCAGGTGGCCGGGCAGCGATCTTCGGATCGCGTATTTCCACAGAACGGTGAATGACCCCATCCTCTTCCAGCCCACGCCCGGCACACACGTGTTTCCTGCGTTTTCAGTCGTCAACGGCGGAAGCATCGCGACAAATGGTGTTGAGGCACGTCTGCGAATGCGGCTCTGGTTGCTCTACCTCGAAGGCAACGGATCATACCTGGTCCAGACAGCGGGGGGATCTGAGCTGGCCAGTCTCCCGAAGCTCTCGCTTTCCGGGGGCATCTATTTCTGGAGCACACTCCTGCAGGAGCATCTCGAGTTGAAGACGGGGGTTCGGGGACATTACCGATCGGCCCAGGATGGAGAGTTGTTCAATCCTGAGGCGCTTGCGTATGTCTCCAATACGGGAACTCGGGTGGGTTACGCATCGTCCGCCGACTTCGTCCTGATCGCGCACATCGGGGATGCGTATGTTCAATTCATCTGGGAGAACCCGCTGGATATCGAGTATTACGCAACTCCTTTCTATCCGGGGGGTGACCGGGCGATCCGGTTCGGCATCTCCTGGGAATTCTGGAACTAGGAACCACATGTAAGGAGAACCACATGGATTCGGAAATCGCTCTTTTGCTTTCCATCATCGATGAAGCCTTCGAAAAGAAAGCCTGGCATGGCCCGAACCTCCGCGGATCACTGAAAGGCGTCGATGCCGAAACAGCGGCCTGGAGGCCGGCCAGGGGAAGGCACAACATTTGGGAAATCGTCATCCATGCCGCATACTGGAAATATGCCGTGCGCAGGAGGCTTCTTGGAGAGAAGCGTGGATCCTTCCCGCTCAAGGGGAGCAACTGGATCGCATCGCGTACCTCGTCTGCAGATAAGGCGGAATGGAAGAAGGACTTGAAACTGCTCGCTGACATTCACTCGTCAATGCGTGAAGCCGTGGCCGGCCTACAGCAGAAGGATCTCGGCGTGGTCCCCCCGGGGAGCAAGGTAACACACGTGCGTACGATATTCGGGATCGCCGCGCATGATCTTTACCATGCGGGACAGATCCAGCTTCTGAAACGGCTGCACGAATCCCGGAAGAAGTGAGCGGGAACTTCACCTGGCCCCGGCACGGGCACCGGCCATGCGCTGCTTGAGGATGTCGATGGTTCGCCGGGCAGCTTCATCCCAGACGAAAAGAGCCGCCCAGGCAAGCGCCCCGGCCGAAAGGCGAGCACGCAATTCGCTGTCCGCGGTCAGTCGCTCTATCTTGCCCGCCAGGTCACTGATATCCCCGTACCTGTAGAGTAACCCGGTCTTCCCATCCTGAACGGCGTCACGGAGGCCCGGGACATCGCTGGCAATGGCAGGCGTGCCGCACGCATTCGCCTCGGTGACCGTGAGCCCCCACCCCTCCTTCGATGACGTGGCCACCTTGAACCACATCCGCTGCAGAAGCCTGACCTTCTCCTGATCACTCACGTACCCGGTGAAGGCAACGGCATCCTGGAGTTTGAGCTCACGCGTCAGGGCCTCCAGGCGAGGCCGATCATCTCCCTCCCCGACGATGATCGCTTTGAGGTCAGGGAATTCGGCCAGGACTGAAGGAAGCGCCCGCAGCAAATGGTCAACGCTCTTGTATTTCTTCAGGCGTCCGAAGTATCCTATCAAGGGAGTCGGGCTCCTGGGCTCACCAGTGGGCCGGAAGAGGGAGTGGTCGACGGCCAGGCCGATGTGGACGAGCTGGGAAGGTTCGAAGCCGCGGGACACGAGATCGTCGAAGGTACTTGGCGAGACGACGATGAACGGGGTCTTCTTCCTCCGGTAGAGTGCAAGTGCGATCCGCTCCATGAAGTACACATACGCACCGACCAGGGGGTTGACCTCGCGAAAAATGCTTTTCGCAAAAAGGTGATGGATCAATCCCTGTATGGGTTCCCGCACAAAGAGAGGCGTAAAAAAAGGTATCTTATTCATATCGTCCACGACCACATCGAAGCCCTCCCGGCGAAAGCGATTTGCATAGGCCAGGGGAACCCGATAATTGAACAAGCTCCGGCCTCCCTCCCGAACGACCCTGATCCCATTGAGCATTTCTTCGTGGGGAGCCCCCGGGAAGGCGGAACAATAGAGGACCACCTCGTGCCCTGCCTGCGCGACGCGGGAGAACACTTCATGGAACTGCACTTCCGCGCCACCCGCCTGCGGGTTTCGGATGTCTTGCCAGTTGAATGCGAGAATCTTCATGTGCGGGAGGAAAGGGTTTCCTGCCAGTCAGCAAAAACATCCTGGAGGGTCTGACGAAATGGAATTGCCGGAGTCCATCCTGTCGCCGCATTCAACCGGTCAAAGGAGCCCAGTACAAGAGGGTTGTCATAGGGACGGAAGCGCGCCGGATCGTGTTGGAGTTCCACCGGGATGCCGGTGATCTCCATGAACAGCTCGATCACTTCCCTGATCGCGTACGGCCTGCCTGAACAGACGTTGAAAAGGCTCTCGTCCGTCCGCCGGTCGAACAACAGCCAGTATGCCCGAACAACGTCGCGCACATCGGTGAAGTCCCGGCGGGCTTCCAGATTCCCGGCCCGAATGACGGCCGGGGCCTTGCCCGCCGCAATCAAGGCGAAATGGTGACCGAAGTCGGAACAGACGAACTGTGGGCTCTGGCGCGGGCCCGCATGATTGAATGGCCGCGCCACGATCACGTCGACGCCGAATGTCCTCCGGTATTCCCGGGCAATCAGATCAATGCCGGCCTTGCTCGTCGCGTATGGGTTGTTCGGGTCAAGCGGATATTCCTCCGTGATAGGTTGCCGGTCGGCGGGAACGCGGCCGTACACCTCACCGCTGCTGACGATCAGGATAGAGCAGAGATGTTGTCGCGCGGCGAGCAACCGGCCCGATTCAAGAATGGAGAGGCCGCCCAGGATGTTGGTATGAAATGTCCGGGCGGGATCCTGCACGGCGGCAGGAACAAAGGCCTGCGCGGCCAGGTGAATCACCCGATCGGGCCTGACCTCTTCAAAAAGCTGCCGGATGGTCTCCCTGTCGGTGATATCGGCGATGTGCAGATGGAGGCGGGACGCGAGGTGCCGCACCTGCGGAGCCGGTTCCTTCGAAAGGATTGTCCCGTGAATTTCGTCAACGCCGATCCCGAGCAGGTACTCTGCCGCGTGGCTTCCCACAAAACCGTCGATGCCGGTCACGAGGACGCGCATGGCGGCTCACCGGTCGCGTTGGAGTTTCTGAAGGCGCGC
>JAGDMJ010000285.1 GCA_017860555.1 Bacteroidota bacterium | reverse complement strand
GGACACGGCTCGCACGGAAATCATCCTGACCAATGACGAGCGGCGCAATGCCGCGCGTCTGCTTGCCTCGCTCGAGGAGCGCGCCCCCGTAGGAGATGCGCGTCCGCCGATCATCGGCCTGCATGTGGGAGCGACCTGGCCGGCGAAGATGTGGTTGCCGGAACGCTTCGGAGAACTTGCCGACATGATCCGCTCACAGCTAGGAGCTCAGGTCGTGCTCACGGCCGGTCCTAAGGACAAGGAGACTATCGCACGCGTGGTGGCGGCGGGGTCTTCTGCTCTTGCAGTGCCAGTCCTCCCGCTGAGGCAACTGGCAGCAGTCATTGCACAATGCAGCGTTTTTGTCTCCAACGACGCCGGCCCGATGCACATTGCACCGGCTGTCGGAGTTCCGACAATTGGACTGTTTGGCCCGGGGGAGGACGACATCTGGTTCCCCTATTCCCGGAGTGACGGGCACGTGCCCCTCCGCATGGACGTCCCCTGTCACCCCTGCCATCTGAACTTCTGCAACAGGACGGGGAACGAGTACATGGAGTGCATGAAACTTCTGACCACCGGGGACGTGTTCGAGGCTGTCAAGGCGTCATCCCAGATGCGGTCCGATCGAACGAGCGCGGGCAAACCTCAACGATAGACTCGACTCCAGGGTAGTACTGGTTTTCGCCAAAAAACCTTCGCTTTTACTTGATCTGCAACCTTCCCTTCATGTTCCGTCTGAATGAGGCAGCCCGATGTTGATTTTCTTGTCGTTTTTGTCGTACTTCCTATGCTTTTTCCACCTGACCTCACGAACACCCTACGAAGGAGAACATCATGAGTACCGCCATTATTGACATCGTTGCACGCGAGATTCTGGATTCACGAGGCAATCCCACCATCGAAGTCGATGTTCAGCTGGAAAACGGCATCATCGGCCGGGCAGCGGTCCCCAGCGGCGCCTCCACAGGTGAAAACGAAGCCGTGGAGCTGCGTGACGGGGACAAGTCGCGGTATGGCGGCAAGGGTGTGCTCAATGCGGTCGAGCATGTGAACAGCACGATCGCCGAAGAACTGACCGGCTATGATGCGGTCGATCAGACCGTCATCGACAAGATGATGATCCAGCTGGACGGCACGCCGACAAAATCGAAACTTGGTGCGAACGCAATTCTGGGGGTGTCGCTCGCTGCGGCAAAGGCGGCGGCACAATCGATGAAGCTCCCTCTGTACAAATACATCGGCGGGGTCAACGCCAAGACACTCCCCGTCCCGATGATGAACATCCTGAACGGCGGCTCGCATGCCGACAACAACGTTGATCTGCAGGAGTTCATGATCGTGCCGGCAAGCGCACCCAGCTTCGCGGAAGCCCTGCGCATGGGCGCGGAAGTGTTCCATATGTTGAAGTCCGTGCTCAAGAAGAAGGGGTACAACACGGCAGTAGGAGACGAAGGCGGGTTTGCACCGAACCTGAAATCCAATGAAGAGGCGGTTGAGGTCATCCTGGAAGCCATCACCAAAGCGAACTACGCCCCCGGCAAGGATGTCTTTATGGCGCTGGACCCTGCATCGAGCGAGTTCTTCGACAGCGGGAAGTACGTGTTCGCCAAGTCGGACAAGTCCTCCAAGTCGCCTGAGCAGATGGTAAAGTATTACGAGAACTGGGTGAACCAGTATCCCATTATTTCCATCGAAGACGGCATGGCGGAGGGCGATTGGGACGGTTGGAAGATGATCACCGACGCAGTCGGCAAGAAGATTCAGCTTGTCGGCGACGACCTCTTCGTCACCAACACGAAGTTTCTCAAGAAGGGCATTGAGATGGGCGTGGCCAACTCCATCCTGATCAAGGTCAACCAGATCGGAACGCTGACCGAGACGCTTGATGCGATCGAGATGGCCAAGTGCGCCGGCTACACGGCGGTGGTCAGCCACCGCTCGGGCGAGACGGAGGACGCGACCATTGCGGACATCGCCGTGGCAACCAATGCCGGCCAGATCAAGACCGGGTCGGCCAGCAGGACGGACCGCGTGGCCAAGTACAACCAGTTGATCCGCATCGAGGAGCAGCTTGGCGATGCAGCGATCTATCCGGGACTCGCGGCGTTCAAGCGAGGGTAAGCACGATCGTTCCACAATCTGACGGGAAATCCATGGCTCAACTGATCAAGTTCGGCACGGACGGCTGGCGTGCGGTTATCGCGGACGACTACACCTTCGCGAACCTGGAGCGCGTGGCCCTGGCCACGGCGCGCTACTTCAAAAAGCACAAGAAAATCAGGAACGGAATCGTCATCGGCTACGACGCGCGCTTCATGTCGCGGGAGTTTGCCGAGAAATCGGCGGAGGTCATGGCCAACGCGGGCATCCGCGTCAAGCTGGCGGACAGCATCGTCTCCACCCCGATGATCTCCCTGCTCACGAAGAAGGACAACGCCTCCGCAGGCATCGTGATCACGGCGAGCCATAATCCCGCCAAATGGAACGGGTTCAAAATCAAAGACGACTTCGGCGGACCGGCAACTCCTGAGACCATCGCGAAGGTAGAGAAAGAGCTCGCGAAGGTCATGAAGCTGAAGAAGCTTGCACCAGGGAAGCGCACCTATCAGCACCTGGTGGAGAAAGGGACGATCGTTCCCATCAGCATGAAGCAGCGCTATGTGGATGATCTGGCGACCAAGATCGACATTGAGAAGATCAAGAAATCGGGGATCAAGATCCTCTATGATGCCATGTACGGTGCCGGCCAGGGGGTCCTCAACATGATCCTTCCGGACGTGGCCCAGATGCACGAGGTCTTTAATCCATCGTTTGCCGGCACGAACCCCGAGCCTCTGGAGAAGAACCTGGGTGAATTGATGCGCCGGGTGAGGGAGGAAGGCTTCACGATCGGCATTGCGACCGACGGTGATGCGGACCGGATCGGCGCAGTGGATGAAAAGGGACAGTTCGTGGATTCCCACCGGATCTTCTCGCTCCTCCTGAAATACCTGGTGGAACAGAGGGGAATGAAGGGTGATGTGGTGAAGTCCTTCTCCGTTACGCAGATGGTCGACCGGCAGTGCGAGAAATATGGCCTTCCGCTGATTGAGACCGCGGTCGGGTTCAAGTACATCTGTCAGACCATGGTCGAGCGTGACGTGTTGATCGGCGGGGAGGAGAGCGGCGGTCTCGCGGTGAAGGGGCATATCCCTGAACGCGACGGTATCTTCCTGGGGCTCCTGCTGTGCGAAGTGATGGCCTCGCGGGGCAAATCGCTGAGCGCCCTGGTGCAGGAGTTGATGGACGAATTCGGACTGCATGAGTTCAAGCGGGTGGACCTGCATGTGACGGAGAAGGAAAAGCAGGCGATCATGAAGCGGTATCAGCGCGGCGTGAAGGAGATCGCAGGTTATCCGGTGACCGGCCGAAAGGACACCGACGGGTACAAGTATTTCGTGGACGGAGGATGGGTGCTTGCGCGGGCCTCCGGGACGGAACCGCTGATCCGTATTTACGCAGAAGGAAGCAGCAAGGAGATGGTAGAGAAGTTGTTGGAGGGGGCTACGCAGCGGTAGTTCAGCACTACGGAAGGACCGAGCATGCAAACCTCTAATTTCTACAACATCATGCCCGACGGCACGGTGAAACAGGTCAATCCCTTCACCGGTACTGAGGTGTGGGCCGTTCCCGGGCGCAAGAGCAAGCCGATCACCAATGAGATACCGGTGACCGCGAAGCCGCTGGAGGTGCACAGCCCGGAGGATTACTGCAGCTTCTGCCCGGCGCGCTACTTTGAGACAGCGCCGGAAAAATCACGGCTCGTTCGGCGCTACGACAGCTGGGAGCGATGGGACAACGTGCCTCCCGACCGGTATTTCGAGACGACGGCGGAGTTCCGCCGCTCGGGAAACATGTTCGAGATCGTCACCTTGGACTACTGGCGCAAGAACTACGCCTACAAGATGACTCCCGCGCGCCAGCGATGGCGCGAGGATTACCTGGCCAATCCCGTCGGCCTCAAGCATATCACGGACATCGTCCACTACAAGCTGAAGCAGGAAGGAAAGACCGACGAGCAGATCGAAAAGATCCCGCTGAACGAGAAGTTTGCGATTGCCGACGCCTTTTTCGGCGGTGGGCATGAAGTCATCGTCGCCAAGCGTCATTACCGTGAAGGAGCCACCCATGACACGGAGCTCTTCGCGTCCGGTGAAATGACCGTCATGGAGCATTTCCACTATTTCAAGTTCACCATCGACGCGATCCTGGACATCGCACAGAGCAACCGGTACGTGCGTTACATCAGCGTGTTCCAGAACTGGCTTCGCCCGGCCGGCGCGTCGTTCGACCACCTGCACAAACAGATCGTCTCCCTGGATGAGTGGGGCGCCTCGATCCAGAACCAGATCAAGATGGTGCGGGAAGATGCCAACGTCTTCAACGAGTACGGTGCCAACTTCGCCGCGCATCACAACCTGATCTTTGCGGAAAATGACCACGCGATTGCCATTGCCGGCATTGGCCACCGCTATCCCACCATTGAGATCTACTCCCGGTCGCAGGCAGGCCGCCCGTACGAGGCGAGGGATGACGAGATCCGGGGCATGGCCGACCTGGTGCATGCCATCCACGCGGCCATGGGGAGCCAGATCTCCTGCAACGAAGAGTGGTACTACACGCCGATCGATGCCGTCTACAAAATGCCCTGGCACGTGCTGATCAAGTGGCGTGTCAACGTGCCTGCTGGTTTTGAAGGAGGGACGAGCATCTTCATCAATCCGCTCACCCCCATCGAGCTGCGCGACAAGCTCGTGCCGCGGCTCTACAAGCTGCGCGACGATAACAGGATCGCCTGGGTCCGCATCGCGGAGGAGTGCCGGGTGGATCCCAATCCGCTGAAGTACTACCTCAAGTGAGCCTTCCCCCTGTGGATTGTTCGCTGCACCGGTTACCTTTGCCTGAAATCGGTTGACTATCGTGGATTGTGCATCCGGCATTCGGAATCGGAACCGGGGCATGCGTTC
>JAGDMJ010000284.1 GCA_017860555.1 Bacteroidota bacterium | reverse complement strand
TCCATCCTCGGTTCTCCATTTTTCCTCCCGGCCCTGTGACATTACCTATTTCAAGAGAATGAGCCTGCGAAGAGAATCCTCGGAAAGCACACATATTTATCATCCCAAGAGCCGTCTCTATCAGCTTTCACCTGTTCGGCTTATGGCGCGGCCGGCTCGCTGGCAGTCTTTCTGGTCTGGGTCTATTACTCGGCGCAGATCCTCTTCCTGGGCGCGGAGTTCATGTACGTTTACACGTCCAGGTTCGGGTCAGCCGCAAAGCCGTGTGTTCATGCCATACCGACATTGACGCGGCTGCAGGAGCATGGTAGGACCGGGTAAAGCCCTATCTCCCCTTCTCTTTCCTGAGGATGCTCTCTATCTGCCTGACATGGTTTAAATCGTGTCCGGCCGCCATCTCGCTGATGCGGACAACGGTTTCTTTTCCCCGTTCCTCGTGCATGCCGTAGTTATCCCAGAGCTCTTTGGGAATCGAGCGCAGGAGGCGGACGTTCCGTTCACGCAGGATGCGATAGGCTTCGAATGAAAGCTTCGGCTCTTGTTTTTGGTATTTGGAAAAGCCGGCCCAGACGTCCTGGTCAAATGCCTTGATGGGGGTGCCGTTCGCGCCAAGCGTCAGCCGCATGCGGAAGCCGAAGGACATTTCCGCGTCGGCCATATGGGCGAGGATCTCGGTCACGGACCATTTGTCAGGAGCGGGACGTTTGGAGAGTACCGCACGGGACTTCCCTTTGAGCAGTCGTGCGAGCTTCTTTGGAGTCGCCGCCATGATGGCGAGGGGCTTCTTGCTTCCAACGTAACCCAGAAGGCGCTCGGTGTATTGTTGTGGGGTCTCTTGCATGGTAGCCTCCTATTGGAGCCCGGCCGGTAGGAACGTAGGACGGGACTCCCCGTCCAACGGCGCTCTTTGTCGGGTCGGAGACCCGACCTACGTTGCGGTCTCGTTTACTCTCTTTTGCCCCTCAAAATCTCCTCAATAATTCTCTTCGTATCCGGCGGGAAATCCTTCCCAAGGACCCATCGCGCATACTCAGGATCCTCTTTCACCGGCTTCCCGGTATTCTTCCCGAATGTCCAGACCGTTTGTCCTTTTCCGTTCTTCTTGAGCTTGCCGGCGAAATCCACAAGCTCTTCCGGGAAACAGAGGGAGTGAAGCTCCTCGACGGTCCCGCACAGCTCCTTGTAGCGTTCCAGCTGGCTCTCCAGCACGGCTGCTGCGGCACGGACGTCGGCTTCCGCGTCGTGGGCGCCGCTGTGCTCTCTTCCACAATAGAATCGCACGGCCGCGGAGAGTGTGTGACGCTCTTTCAGAACGAAGAGCGACTGCACGTCTACGATCTTCGTGCCGGGTGCCGGGAAGGCGATCTTGCAGCGCCTGAACTCCTCCGCAAGGATGGGAAGGTCGAACCGAGACACGTTGTACCCTCCCACATCGCTGCCCCTGAAGATCTCTTCCAGATCCATGGCGAACGACGCGAAGCCCCGGAGCCCTTGCACCTGTTCATTGGTGATATGGTGGATAGCCGTGGCATCGGGTGGGATGGGGATACCGGGGTTCATGAGCAGGGTGCAGACATTCGGCTCGTCGCGTCCCGGAACGAACTTCATGGTGGAGATCTGTACGATCCGGTCGGTCTGTACATTGAGGCCGGTGGTCTCGACGTCGAACAAGACAAGGCTTCGGTGAAGGTTCAGGCGCATATAGGCGTCGTCAATATGGAACGGAGAAGGCAAAGGCAATCTACAGGATGCAGTGGTGAAAAACAAGCCGCGGACCTGACTGAAATGAGGGACTTTTGTTTATTTTAGTTTGTATGGTTAACTTGAATTGAGGACCAGGTCCATTCCGCGTTGATCAAGGCGGGACGGAAGCTCTTGTACCTGTCCTGCGGTACATATGTGCCGGCGGTGAATTCCGATGCAAAGTTGAACGCCCTCCTCGCGGACGCGAGCAACAAGCTGGGCGATTCAAAGAGTAAGATCTATTTGCTTCATCGGTTTGAACCCGTCCCTCCTCCACAACCGTAATTGTTCTCATGCAACCGAACCCGGCCTCCGACAATCCCGCCCAGATGGGATCTTCACCTTCAGATTATCTTATTCTGGCGGCACTGTCTTGTGTCCTGTTTTCCTATTTCATGCTCACCGCCGCCTTTTCCGGGTACGGCTACTTCATCGACGAGCTTTATTATATCGCCTGCTCGAAGCGCCTTGCATTCGGCTATGTGGACCAGCCTCCGCTTTCCGTGGCGTTGCTTGCTGTGAGCCGGTGGTTCTTTGGCGACTCCATTCCCGCAGTGCGAATTCTTCCATCCCTCGCCGTCGCGGCCTCAGTGTTCCTGACGGGTGCCATGGCTCTCCGGCTAGGCGGCAACAGGCAGTCCATGATCATCGCGGCGCTCGGGGCAATGGCCGCTCCGGTCTTTCTGGTCATGGGGAGCTTCTATTCCATGAATGCCTATGAGATCCTGACCTGGACATGCATTCTCTACCTGGTGATCCAGCTCGTGCGGAGGGGAGAGCCGAAGTACTGGTTGGCGATCGGCGTGCTGATCGGAATTGGACTTGAATTGAAGCACACCAGCGTATTGTACGGGATCGCTCTTGTCGCCGGCATGCTGCTGACGCACGCGCGGCGGTTCCTCTGGAGCAAGTGGTTCTTGTGGGGAATGGTCACGGCATTTCTCCTCATCGTGCCGAACCTGCTCTGGCAGTACGCAAACGGATATCCATCGCTCGAATTCTACCGCAACGCGATGGTGAACAAGAACATCCCAATCGGCCCAGTGGAGGTTATCCTCTCGCAAATTCTCTTCATGAATCCTTTTGCTCTTCCGGTCTGGCTCGCGGGGCTGATGTACTGCTTCTTCGCCAGAGAGGGGAAGCCCTACCGCTTTTTCGGCTGGGCATATCTTCTGCTCCTTGCGGTGATGATCATTGGACAGTCCAGCCGACCGGACAGGATTGGATCGATCTATGCCATCCTTTTTGCCCTTGGCGCCGTTGCCATCACGAAGGTCACGCTCCTCCACGCAAGACGGCTGATTGTGCCTGGGGCAATCGCTCTTCTGCTCATCGGGATAATTCTCGCTGCTCCGATCTCAACGCCGTTGCTCCCTCCTCCCGCGCTCAAGGGTTATCTGTCGACGCTCGGGATCTCATTTGATATTGAGGCGGGAAAAATGAACGAAGCGCTTCCGCAGTGGATTGCCGACCGGTTGGGATGGAGAGAATTGGCCGCGGAAGTCGGGCGGGTCTACCATGGGCTTCCCCCGGAGGAGCGGCAGAACGCCGTCATCGTCAGCACGAACTATGGCGAGGCGGGGGCCCTTGAGCTTTACGGTCCAGAGTTCGGCTTGCCGCCGGTCTTTGCCACACACAACAGCTTTCACCACTGGGGGCCTCCTTCCGATTCGGTAAAGACCTATATCGCGGTGTTCGTAAACCGGAGAGATCTTGAGCAGAGGTTTGAGAGCGTTGTGGAGGCGGGCGTTCAGACCTGCGAGTACTGCACCCGTCCCCAGCAACGGATAGTGATCTACATCGCCCGTGGCCCCCGTTTTTCTGTTGCAGCGGAATGGGGCGGATTCAGGAATTACAATTGATGGTTTCACCGGAAGAGTCGGAATTTTTGGGTCAGACGCCGATCGTAGTATAGAATCCCTTATTTCGAGATGTATTTGAATGCCAAAAGGAGAAACGTTGTGGACTCACTCGCAACCACTCATTTTCCCGTAGAGCTTGTCACATCCCTTCTGCTCTGCGTCTTCTTCGCCATTCCTGCGGCGGTTGTCGCCCAGGAGTCGCGTCTGCCAACAGCCGAAAAGCCATACGTGGTGGAGTACTACTATAAGGCGCGCTGGGGGTACGCCGACGAATTCATCCGGCTTTTCAAGAAGAATCATTTTCCGGTCTTGAAGAAGCAGATCGATATGGGAAGAATTCTGAAGGTGTCGGCGGTGAAGCCGCGCCTGCACGGGACCGAAGAGGGGCGGTGGGATTACCGTGTGACAATCGTCTTCAAGAACGTGCAGATGACTGTCGACGGGTTCGACGAAGCGGCGCTAATGAAAACACTCTTTCCTGATCAGGAGACATTCAAGAAAGAGGAACAGCGGCGGTTCGAGATCCTGCTGGCGCATTGGGATCTGCCCATTGATGACGTCGGGCTGGAACAATGACATCTTCGCGTGCTAATGTCGTACGCGGCCTCTAGCACGATGTCGCACAGGAGCCAGACTTCTCTTCTCGCAATCTCTCATACGCGTGAGGGTGCCCTGGCGGCCAGTTATTTCGCCTCAAGAAAGCATCCAGCCTAAGGGTTACACCCTTTCACATAGGGCTTTTTCCCGTCCCGTTAGGGACGGAATCTGTGTTGTAATCACCCCCATTTTTCTCCTCACAAGATCCAGCTTGGGGGTCTCACTCTTTTCACCTGGTGCCTTCGCCCGTCCCGATAGGGACGGAATCTGGGTTGCAATCCACCATATTCTTCTACACAAAGAACCTGCTTTTTCAGCTCCGTTAGGAGCGGCGCCTGCCTTTTTTTGTGGCGTCGTTACTATGCGTTGCTCTAGATTACATGATGAACCCTAGCCCTTGACATCGACACTTTGGTTTTGTACTATGAACCATGCGTCGTAATTTACCGCCATTGCCGCGACGTTAAACAACGAGCTAAAGGGCGCGAAAGATAACAATAAGCCCTCGTTTGAGACGGGGGCTTTTGTATTTCTTTTTCAATTCCAGCCAGAGCAGGATCTCCGATGCCAGCATCTTCTCTACGAGAACGCCGAACGTTCTCGTCGATCGATATTGCGACCGTCGTGACCATCGCTGTCGTGGCGTATGGACTCGCGAACATCTTGCACGAGGGGGTCGGGCATGGCGGGGCGTGTCTGCTGGTGGGAGGAAAGCCTGTCGGCGTTTCGGCCATACACTTCGAGAGCGACAGCGAAGGGCTTCCTCAGTGGGCAATCAAGGTCATCGCATCGGGGGGGACGCTCGTGAATTTCATCG
>JAGDMJ010000283.1 GCA_017860555.1 Bacteroidota bacterium | reverse complement strand
GAAGCGGTCTGGCAAGTGGAATGTACATCTACCGCTTGAGAGTGGGGTCCTTTGTAGAGTCACGAACGATGCTCTTGATCAGATGACGGATCCCGTCTGAAAATCGTCGTTGTACGAATGGCTTGAAGCAATATCATCTTCTGGCTCACGAACGCACCAGCTCCACGATCTCCTTCGCGACAGCTTCCGCCGAGGACCACTCCCTCATCGCTATCCAGCGAACCCGCTCATCGCGCCGGAACCACGTTATCTGCCTTTTCGCATACCGGCGCGAGTTCTGCTTGAACAGCCGCACCATCTCGTCGTAACTGATCTCTCCCCGCTGAAATGCAAATCCCTCCGCGTAACCAACGGTGCGAAGAGCGTTCAGCGAAGGTCCGTATCCCATTGCTTCAAGCTTCTGGATCTCGTCCAGCAACCCTGCGTTCAGCATCTCCTCGCAACGCATGTTGATCCGATGATACAATTCCGCCCTCTCCCACTCCAGGCCAAAGAACCGCGGCGTGAAGTGTACGGCGATCTTCCCCTCCTTCTGAAGAACCGAGAGCGGCTTTCCCGCTATGTGATACACCTCAAGCGCCCGGACGACCCTCCGCGGCTTTGTAGGGTCGATCCTACCGGCTGAGTCAGGATCAACGTTCCGCAGCTCTGAAATCAACTCCGACAATTTCCCCTGCCGGATCTTCTCCTCAAGGTGCGCGCGATACTCCCAATCGGCCCCCGGACCTTCAAAGAAGCCGTCAACCAACGACTGGATGTAGAGGCCAGACCCACCTACGACCAGAGGTACATGGCCCCGGGCGATAATCGCGTCGATCACCTCGCGCCCACGATCGCCGAACTCTCCCGCGTTGAATTCCTTGTCCGGAGGAAGTTCATCGATGAGATGGTGCGGCACTTCGGAACGTTCGGCCGGCGTGGGCTTCGCCGTGCCGATGTCAAGGTGCCGGTAGACCTGGCGGGAATCAGCCGAAATGATCTCGGCGTTGAGCATGGGAGCAAGATGAAGGGAGACGAGGGTTTTCCCGGAAGCAGTGGGGCCCACAAGCACTACGACCGCATTATTGCCATCCCATCTTCCCGATGAGTGGAACGAACTTGAAGCCATTGATCTGTTTCTGCTCGTATCTGTCGCCAAGGCGCGTGATGATGGCAAGGTCCTGGATGTCCATATCGCCCACCGGTATTACCAACCTCCCACCTTCATCCATCTGGTGAAGTAACGGCTGAGGCACTTGTGGAGCCCCCGCAGTAACAAGAATTCCACTGAAGGGGGCAAAGTCGGTCCAACCAACGGTCCCATCTCCCCCCTTGGAAACAACGCGGTACCCAAGCCGGTCAAGCAGCTTCCGGGCCCCGGCAAGGAGATCCAGATTACGCTCGATGGTGAACACCCTGGCGCCCAATTCCGCCAGGATGGCGGCCTGGTACCCGGATCCGGTTCCGATTTCGAGCACCCGATCCCCTTCCTTGATCCCCAGCGCCTGGGTCATAAACGCGACGGTGTATGGCTGTGAGATCGTCTGGCCTTTGCCGATCGGAAGAGCCGAGTCCTCGTAGGCGCGACTCGTGAAAGGCTCTGGAACGAAAAGGTGACGCTCCACCTTTCCCATGGCGCGCAGGAGACGGGCATCGGTAATGCTTCGGTCCTTGAGCAATGCAACCATTTCCTGCCGCTCATCGTCAAACCGTCCCACGAACTGCCTCCATGTGTGATGCTGCCCGCTTTTCCTCCGGTCAGGCTTCGGATTTCAAGGTCTTCCAGATCGAGCCGACAGATCGTTCTGTGTCAGTGTTGAGCCGGGCTTTGAGTTCCCGCCGCAGGACGGCCGGTGTGAGGCCCCGGTACAGAGTCCCATTTTCTGCAATGGAGACCGTGCCGGTTTCTTCGGAGACTATGACCACGATGACATCGGCCTGCTCGGAAATACCCAGCCCGGCCCGGTGTCTGGTCCCGAGCAACTGTCCATCCCACTGAGTGACGTTCGAAAGCGGGAGGGTGCAACGGGCAGCTTCCACGAGACGATCCTTGATGACCACTGCACCATCGTGCAGCGGTGATCGCGGATTGAAGATCGAGAGCAAAAGCGGCCTGCTGACGATTGCCTCCATCCTCGTGCCCGTCTCGGTGTGCATCCGGATGCCCGTTGCCCTCACAAAGACGATGAGTGCGCCGAATTTCTTCTTTGAGAGCTCCGTAACCGCACCCACAACCTCATCAATGGATTCTTCCACGTTCATCTTCAGGAAGAGACGGACCACGGGATTCCGGCTGACCAGGACAAGAATGCGCCTTAATTCCGGTTGGAACAGGATGATGAAGGCAATCACCCAGATGTCAGTCAATGTGCGCAGAATCCAGCTCATTGCCTTAAGATTCAACGTCTGGGCAACAAAAGAGAAGGCCAATATCAGGAGAAGCCCGACAAAGATCTGAATGGCAATGGTCCCCCTCATCGCCATGTATAGGCGGTAAAAGATAAAGGCGACGAGGGCGATATCAACGATATCGATCAGGTCAATAGTCAAGAAGCCGATGTGAATAAGCTCCACGGGAGGACGATATTATGTTAACCTGAGAACTAGGAACGGACGGTGTCGTTGGCCCGCCGAAGGGCATCGGCAATGACGGCGGCCCTTTTGGATTCCATGACATCATGCACCCTGACGACCGAAGCGCCATTCAAGATTGCGCCCGTCAAGGCGGCCAGTGAACCCTCTAATCTACATTCAACAGGTAGGTCTAATGGTTTACCAATAAAAGATTTGCGTGAAACTCCGACAAGCAACGGATATCCCAAATCCTTGAATTTCCCGAGACCGGCTACAAGCCTGAAATTGTCCTCGCTGGTTTTGCCAAATCCTATTCCGGGGTCTAGCAGAATCTGTCGCACACCCGCCGCCACCCCCAGGAAGATCCCTTCCTGCAAATAGGCCCGGATCTCGCCAAACAGGTCCTGATAGGACGTCCTTTGCTGCATCACATCGGGTTTCCCGCTCGTATGCATGATGACAGCGCTTCCCCCGGCTCCCCCTATTGCCTCTGCCATGAGAGGATCAAACCTGAATCCGCTGATGTCATTGATCATCGAGGCACCCGCCTTGAGTACTTCCCTGGCAACTTCAGACTTGTAGGTATCGACCGATATAGGAATGTCGGTTGCCCGGACCAACTGCTCTACCACCGGCAAAACCCGGCGCAACTCTTCTTCAGCGGGAACTTCAATAGCACCCACCCCGTACGCGCTTCCCCTGGGCCTCGTTGACTCGCCCCCGACATCAATAATGTCTGCTCCTTCCTCCACCATCGCCAGAGCGTGATCGAGGGCACGCTGGACGTCAAAATGGCGCCCACTGTCGTAGAAGGAATCAGGAGTGACATTCAGGACTCCCATAATGTAGGAACGCTCGTTGAAGTCCAGGTCCTTCTTCCCAAGCTTGAACCGTAGCGGCGCCACGGAGGGATCCTACGGAGTCTTCTTGTTGGCCATCTGGGCCTTGCGCTTTGCTTTCGCCCTCTCCTGGGCCTTCTTGTGCTTCTTGCGCGCGTTCCGGGTCTTCTTGTTCATCGTTGCTCCATTACGTGAAATGAGAAAGGTGAGTGACTCAGCGCTATGATAGCCATTTCTGATAGGAGAAGCAAGACGGCAGAAAACAGAAAGCCAGAGGCCAGAAGCCGAAGGTCGAATCGTGTAACCAGACCTCTTGCGTCTTTCCTCCGGCTTCTGACCTCTGATCTCCCCCGGGGCCCTACCGACTAATCTTCGAACTCATCATACCACGCAGCCTGAATACCCTCCAGCACTTTGTCTGTTCCCGCGTCCGGATCATCCCGGAACGTAGGAAGCTCAAGCACCAGTCGCTTGAGTTCGGGAAACGTCAGGGTAAGAGGATCGGTCCCGGGATGACGCTCCACGAGATCGAGAGCAATCTCGTCGGCGTCTCTCCACGTCCATTTATTCGGACCAGGTTCCATGATCACTTCGTCACGAATTTCTTGTAGCGGTCATTGATGCGGCCCCAGTGCAGGTTGCCCAGGAAATTGTCGATATACGCCGCGCGTTTCGGTCCATCTTTGTGATAGTATGCATGCTCGAAGACGTCGAGCGAAATCAGCGGAATCCCGCCCCAGATGGCACCATAGTGATGCTCATCCACGAGCACGTTCAACAGCCGTTGAGAATAGAGCATGTCATACACAAGCAATCCCCACCCGCTCAACTTTGCCGAAACGGCCGTGGCCTTGAAGTCGGCCTTCCAGTTGTCCACAGAGCCAAAGTGCTTTTCGATCGCCGCACGGATCTCCGGTGCCTTGGAGATGTCCCCGTCTCCGCCCAGCACTTCCCAGTAGATGTCATGGAGGAGCGCCCCGGCGTGGTTCCAGGTCGTACGTCGCTTCAGCTCGCCGACCACGCTGTAGTTGCCGTTGGCGCTCCCCCGGTCGGCCGTCTCCAGGGCTTTTTCAATGTTGTTGAGCGCAGTGACATACCCTTTGTGATGGGTATTGTAGTGCCAGTCTGTGGTCTCCGCATCAACGACCGGTGCAAGAAGCCGCTTTGCTTCCTCATCGGAATAAGGACGCGGGTTGAACTTCCACTCGTACGCCATAGGTAAACCTCCTCGTAATGTGTCAAAGAACGATATGATGAGTTATGATACATCCTGCCAGGTCCGACTCCAGTGTAGAGTCATGCGGAAGAACACACGAACCCAACCAAGCCGGTTCCACCCAAAGAGGGCTGGAAGCCTGGAAACGGCCGGACAATGCTAAAAACTCAAACGCCGAAGCTGTTGCCGCAGCCACACGTGCGACTCGCTTGCGGGTTGTTGAAGACAAATCCCTTCCCGTTCAAACCGTCGCTAAAATCAAGCACGGTGCCCGAAAGGTAGAACAGACTTTTGGGATCGATATAGAACCGGATTCCCGCGGACTCCATCACCTTATCGTTGTCTTTCGGCTTTTCATCAAAACCGAGAACGTAGGTGAATCCTGAGCACCCTCCCCCTTTCACGCCGATACGC